>JAAZNB010000002.1 GCA_012798515.1 Chloroflexota bacterium | reverse complement strand
GCAGAAGAGAACCATACAAGAGCCGGTTACGTGTTTCCGTAACCGGCTCTTGTATGGTTGATCAGGTTTGAACGGATGGGCGTTAAAAAAACTTGCCGGCAGGGTGGAGCGAAGCGTATGCTGCCAGGCCTTCCTCAGGCCGGATCCACGCGCTCTACCACGATGGTCAGGTTGGCGGCCAGGGCGGCGATGGCGCCGATAGCGGCCCAGACCGGCAGCAGGACGACGCCGACCACGCCCAGGGTGAGGGGAACCTCGATCAGCGTCTCGCCTTTGTCATTCTTGATGATGATCCTGCGAACGTTGCCTTCGTGGATGATTTCTTTGATCTTGGCTACCAGTTTATCTCCGTCAACACGGAACTCTTCGTAATGTACGTTATCTTCAGGCATTTTTCCTCCAAACATGCACAACAGGTTCACTTTCTAGAACTATATACGCAAAATGTTCCCAAAAGGTGCAGGGTTGGCCGGGGTAGATAGAAGGCCGCGGGATTTCAGTGCCCGTTGGCCCGTTCGTATAGCTCCGGGTTTTTGAAAGGGATGAGGGCCATGATCACGGCCTGCTCGTAATATTGGGCTCGGTCCAGGGCGTCGCCGGTGAGGATGCCGATGGCGCCGTTTTTCTGCTTGGAATTGGAACGCTGGAACACGATGTCGTCGGCGTCGCCCAGTTCTTTGCCAGCGCGGACCAGCTCGGCCACCTGCGAGGGCAGATAGAACGAACCGGTGCAGCTCTTACCGATCAGGTGGGCAGAGCGGACCACGATCCAGGCGAACACACGCATCGATTCATCCTCATCCTCGATGCCCCCTTCGATGCCTACCCAGTAATCCGCCTCTGGCCGGGCCACAGCGGCATTCTGAGCGCGGTTTTGGGCTCCCAGCAAGGTCTCCGCGCTACCTGTAGGCTGGTCGGAGACCTGTGAAGGGACATCCACACCTACAAAATCGAACGACTGTCCCGGGAACATACGCAGGAAGCCCTCCCGGACGGACTGGATTTTGACCGGGTTATGTGATGCAATGACGATGGTTTTCAACGCGGATCAACCTCTGATAAAGTGTGGCATTTCTTGCGGTATCTGGAACGAGATTTCCACCAGGCCGCCACATTGGCCATCCTGGTACCAGGGGGATTGGAAGACCAGTTTCTTGACCCCGTTCTTCTCGATGGTATAGGCATTACTGCTCTGGTTGGCCAGCAGGCGGCGGATGATTTCCTGGGCAGGCAGCGGGTGGCAGTCGTAAACACTCTGGCCGACGAGCGCTTCGCCGCCGTCGTTCTTGAATTGTTGGATCGAACGCTCGTTCATCCACAGGATGGTACCGGACGTATCGGTGACCGTGATCGCCCCCGGGAATTGTTTGTCCCAGTCTGGTTTGCTCATACACACCTCGAAGAAATGAAAGCTCTCCTCCGCTCAGGAGGACAGGCTAAGGATAACACAGGTAAGGAATATTTTTTGCAAAGCCGGTCTTATTTCAGAAACAGGCGGGCAAACCCGGGGTATGGGGCGAGCGGAAGTAGTTCGAATTCAATCAGACCCCGGGCGACCAGGGGCAGGGTAGACAGGGTCTGGCGGGCTTCCTCGACATTGGCGCATTCCAGCACCAGCACGGCGGTGGATTGGTCGGCCCGGAAATACAGTTCGCGCAAGAGGCCGGCCTGGTACAGCTCCCAGACGCGAGCGGCTTCGTTGTGCGCGTGGGCCTGGAACTGTTCCTGGTTTGCGCCGGGGAGTTCGTGTTCGATGGCGATAATTTTCATACCGGCTTCCCTCGTATATGGGCGGATTAACCATAAAAGTCTTGAAAACGGAAGATCAAGTAAGTGGTGATCCATTGCAGCGACACCATCCATAGTATCCCGCTCCACGGCTTTTTGAACAGGGTGTGCATGCTTTGGGCGGCCAACGTGCATATCAGCGGGACGAGGAACAGCCACAGTCGCTGCACCTCACCGTCGGTCTGGCCCAGCAGGTTCAGGCCAACGTAGGTGACCAGGAAGGCCAGGGACAATTTGTCCAGGGGCAGGGCACGTTGTTGCCACGTGGCCTGAATCGAGCGGAGCATCTGGATGCCGGCCACCAGCATGACCGGGATGCCGGTCCAGGTGAGCAGCTCCGTGTTGTTCAAGACGATCGCGCGTATTACCTGCCCCAACCCGGGTTGGAAATCCTTGGCCAGGCGGTGGTGGATCATGGCGTTCTGGTAGCGCAGCAAAGGGTCGTAGTTGAGGGCGACCCTGGCCAGCAGGTAGGCTCCCAGCAGTCCACCTATGGTAGCGGCGGCCAGGTAAACGGCCGTCTTCCAACGCCCTGGGTCGTGGCCGAGCAGGGTCTCGCTCCCCAGCCACAGGAAAACGAGCGGCAGCAGCGGCAGCAGGGAGAAGCTTAAGAAAATAGCTGCGTAGAGGCTTATACCGGCCAGACCGGCCAGCCAGATGGAGCGGCGGCGCATGGCCTGCCAGAAGAGGATCAGGTTGAGCACAAAGACGGCCGGGTAGATCACCTGGTCCAGGAACAACGGGATCAAGAGCACGTTGGCACAGGTCACGTAAAGCACGCAGGCGTAGAAAGCCACGTCTGCGCCGGCCAGGTCCCGGGTAAAAGCGTACAGCAAGGGCAGCAACAGGAAGGACAGGGCGGGGAAGACCAGGGCGATCAGGTAGGTGAGGGCGTAGAA
The DNA here is from genome assembly GCA_012798515.1 of Chloroflexota bacterium. Lineage (GTDB taxonomy): Bacteria > Chloroflexota > Anaerolineae > Anaerolineales > Anaerolineaceae > JAAZNB01. The sequence goes on along the minus strand of JAAZNB010000002.1, from coordinate 12,600 downwards.
ACGCCCTTCCGGTGTGCCGGCCGGCAGGATATGGTTGGCCACGTTTTCGGTGAGCAGGTACACGGCCAGCACCCCAGGGGGTTTGGTGCCCAGGTACCAATCGCCCCCGTACAGGTGCTCGTAGTCGCGCATGGCAGTGAGGAAGTCGGGTTGGGCTGCGGCGGCCTGGGCGTAGCTGTTGAAGACGGAGCCGGCGTACTTCTGGCGTAGCGATTCAATCCCCTGGCCTTCCATGTAGCCAAAGCTGACTTGTAGCAAGACGGCCAGCCCCATCAACGCAGCTACTTGCAGTGCTCCGCTGCGCAGCCTGCGGATGGCGGTAATGACGATCAGCATACACACTACCAGCCCGGTGAAGAGCCAGACCGTTGACGGGCTGCCCTTGTCCTGGAAATACCATTTCCAACCGGGGACGCGCAGCAAGAAGTCCAGGCGCAAGATAAGGATGCACCAATGGGCGGCGCATAACAGGGTAATGGCCAGCAGCAGGGCGTAGTTGCGCAGGGTCCCGTCCCGCCAGGCCTGGGCGAGGTGGGCTTTCTGCCAGGGCCATATGCTGTAGATTAAATGGATGCCTGCCAGCAGCAGCCAGGCCAGCAGGGGCCAGGCGCGCTGATATAACCCGGTGAACCACTCATACCAGCGCAGCGGCTGAGATGGGAAGACGGACAGCTGGCGGTGGACCAGGGTATCCAGGGGTGAAACATAGAACAGCAGCGTGGCGGCGATGAAAATGCCGGCTACGGCGCCGAGAAAAACCACGGCGGCGCTCCAATTCCGGGCTTCGAGCCACCGGTTAGCGCGCAGCCAGCCGCGGGCTGCGGCGCCGGGAGTGCGGCGCTCCCGCCGCACCAGGTAAGCCAGGACGAGCACCAGGCCGAAAAGTAAGCCGGCCAGGAGCAGGGCCGTCGTCGAGGTGGGGCGCAGCGCCTGCCCCCCGGGCTCGAACAGGCCGCCGGTAACGAACCACAGGGCGACGATCCCTTCTAACAGCGTTGGGATCAAAAAAAGCTGAAAACGGCGAGACAGCCGGTCGATTGAGAGGTCCATGCCCAACCTCACCGCAAGTGAAATTTGCAGCAATGCAGGCTCGATGTTGATCCAATTTTAATGGTATTCGCCGGTAGGGGAAATGATTAATGCTATACTAACCTGACTTCAAGCCATAGAAAGAAATTGAATGAGTAGAGGTCACCGGGGCGATGGGGACGCACCTGGCGGCGTCTGTATCTCCTGGCATAGTTTGGAAACATGACGAGCGAGAACACCAAAACACGAGAAACGACCTTTTATCACATCTTTAAAATCTGGTGGCCACTGGCCGCCAGCTGGCTGTTGATGGGCGTGGAAGGACCGGCGTTGAGCGCGGTCATGGCGCGCCTGCCGGACCCCGAGATCAACCTGGCGGCCTATGGTGGGATTGTCTATCCTATTGCCCTGATCATAGAAGCGCCGGTGATCATGCTCCTGGCGGCCTCTACCGGGCTCAGCAAAGGGTGGGGATCGTATAACCGCCTGCGCCAGTACATGATCGGCTCGGGTGCGATCCTGACCTTGCTGCACCTGCTGCTGGCCGTTACCCCGGCCTATTACTGGCTGGTGGATGGGATTCTAGACGTGCCGGCCGAGATCGTCGAGCCGGGGCGCATCGGCTTGCTGATCATGCTGCCCTGGACCTGGTCGATTGCTTACCGCCGTTTCCAGCAGGGCGTGATGATTCGCTACGGCTATTCACGCACGGTGGGCACCGGCACGGTCGTGCGCCTGGTCTCCGGCGGAATCGTGCTGGCCGTTGGTTACGCCCTCGGGACGGTGCAGGGCATTGTGGTGGCCACCTGCGCCCAGGCCTTTGCCGTGATTTGCGAGGCGATTTACGCCGGGATTCGCGTACAGCCGGTGCTGAAAGCGCATATCCGCCCGGTCCAGGAAGAGGATGTGCTCAGCTGGAAGGGCTTTGCCAGCTATTACATTCCATTGGCCATGACGTCTTTGCTGACCCTGATCTGGCAGCCCATCGGCAGCGCGGCCATCAGCCGCATGCCCAACGCCATCAGCTCACTGGCCGTCTGGCCGGTGCTAAGCGGGCTGGTGTTCATCACCCGCAGCGCCTGCACGGCCTACAACGAGGTGGTGGTGGCAGTAATGGACCGTCCAAACTCGTATCGCAGCTTGATGCGTTTTACCTGGTTCCTGGCCCTGGGCACCACAGGGTTATACCTGCTGCTGGCCGCCACCCCCGGGGCGCTGATCTGGTTTCGAGACATCTCGGCCCTGCCGGCCGACCTGGTCCCGATGGCTTTGTTAGGATTCTGGATTGCCCTGCCCATTCCGACCCTGACGGCTTTGCAGAGCCTGTTCCAGGGCGCCATGATCAACGGCAAGCAGACGCGCGGCATTCCCGAATCGGTGGTGCTCTTCCTGGTGGTCAACGTCCTGGTGGCCGTCCTGGGCGTGCTGTGGAACCGGGTCACCGGCCTGTACGTGGGCATGGCCGGCTTCACCATCGCCGGGATAGTGCAAACGGCCTGGCTGTGGTTCCGCGGCCGGGGGTTGTTAGGCCGCCGGCGGTATGTGGAGAATGAACTGAATGAAGAGGCCGCCCTGGCAGGCTAGGCCGCGCCCATCACAAAGCCGTAAACAGTGTGTTGAGCGACTCGGCAAAGGTAGGATGGGCAAAGATGCCCTCTTTCAAGGCCGGGTAGGGTAATTTGGCCAGCATGGCGATCTCAATCATGGCGGCGATCTCACCGCCCTGGCCGGCCAGGATGGCGCAGCCCAGGATTTGCCCGCTATCGGCATCGACCAGGGCCTTCATCAGGCCGCGCGTGTCGCCGGTCTCGGCGGCGCGTGAGATATAGCTGGCCGGGATTTTGGCTGTCTTGAAATGTAGCCCTTGCTGGCTGGCCTGCTTTTCGGTCAGGCCTACGCGGCCCAACTGGGGGTCCAGAAAGACCACGTAGGGGACCAGGCGTCCCTGCGTGCTGGCGCCGCCCCCTTCCAGCAGGTTGCGTTTCAAGATGCGGTAATCATCGTACGAGATGTGGGTGAAGGCCGGTTCGCCGTTGACGTCTCCCACGGCGTAGATCCCCGGGACGTTGGTCTCCAGGCGCTCGTCGACTGTGACGTAACCCCTGGAATCGATCTGGACGCCGGTCGCGCCCAGGTTAAGCTTCCCGGTGTTGGGTTTTCTGCCCGTGGCGACCAGCAGGTGCGTTCCTTGGATGGGGGATGCCTGCCCTGCGGTGGTGAGCAGTTCCACCTGACCGCCAGCCTGGCGGGCCTGGTCGATCGTGGTTCCCAGCCGCAACTGGACGCCTTCGCCTTCCAGGATGGCTTCGACCTCTTCCGAGACGTCGTCGTCTTCGTGGGATAGCAGGTGTGGGCTGCGTTGGATGAGGGTAACCTGGCTGCCGAAGCGGCGATACATCTGGGCGAATTCCACGCCGATATAGCCCCCGCCCAGGATGAGCAGGTGCCCGGGGATTTCTTCCAGTTCCATCAGGGTAGTTGAAGTGTAATAAGGGATCTCGCTCACGCCCGGGATGCGCGGCTGCGTAGGGCTGGTACCTGTGTCGATGACGATGGTCGGGGCGCTGATCTGGCGGGAACCTCCGGCATTGAGGCGAACCTCGAGCTGTTTCTCGCCCACAAAACGGGCCTCCCCCTGGATCCATTCCAGTTTTTCCGGCTGGTGCACGCGCCTTTCACTACCGGAGCGGAACTGCTCGACGATGGTGCGCTTGCGGCGAACAATCTCGTCCATGGCGACCCGGGCCGGCTGGCTGTGGACACCGAATGAGGCGCTGTTACGCACGGCGTGGGCGGCCTGGGCGCTGGCGATCATGGTCTTGGTGGGCGTACAACCGGTGTTGATACACGTACCGCCGATGAACTGCGCTTCCACCAGGGCTGTGTGCCAGCCGGCGTTGGCTAATGCGGTTGCCAGGGGAGTGCCTCCCTGGCCGGAACCGATAATAATGGCATCGAATTGGGTCAACATATATTTCCTCCTCGTGATATTCAAATTGGATTCGTGGCGGCTCGGAGGGTGGAGAAATCTCCGAATTTAGTTTTCCCGGCGCAGCCATTTCGTTCGCAGCCAGGCCTGGAGGAAGGGCAGGGGCGGCAGTGAGGCGATCAAACGCAGATCCTCCGCGAACGAACTCTCTTCGTCTAGAAAGCGAAAAATGCGCTGGATGGGGTTGCGCCGGAACAGGTGGGTGAAGATAAGCTGCATCGCGTCCCCAGAATGCTGCATCACGTCTAACATCAAGGCGTCGTAGCGAGCATAACGGGCCGGGGTGTGGGGGAAAAAGTAGGGCACGCCGTGCTCGACCAGGGAGCGCGTGATGGCCTGGGAATCATGCTGGATGCGCAGAAAGGCGTAGCCGGAAGATGGCTTGACACGGCCGCCCAGGGTGCCGATATGGACGATCCTGCGGCCGGTTCTTCTCGCCAGGGGCTGGTCGGTCATGGGGATAACCCCGCGCTCCTCATCCAGGAGGGTAAAACGCCCGGCGCCCAGGATGCGCTGGCAATATTCTTGTAGGGCAAGGCGATATTCCGCTTCGGGCAGCACTGCGGGTGAAAACAGGGTATATTCCACCAGGGCGCGGCGCGAGGAAAAAGGCAGGACGTAAAAGAAACGCATGGCGCCCAGCTGTGGGGTGCGGAAATCGAACAGCACCGGGACGCCCGGGTCGAATACGTCGTAAGCAGTCTCGATCAGCCAGCCGAGGAAATGCTGTTTGAGGTAATGAAAACGGCGCGTGTCCGGGTGGAAGGTTTGCAACGAGTACAGGCTGTTGAAAACCCAGGTAGCCTGGTGTTCTGCGCCCGGGGTAAACACGCTGGCATGCTCCGGGCCGTCTTCGATCCGTTCGACCGGGGCGGTAAGGAACGCTACCCCCGGACAGGCTGCCAGGGTCTCTTTCGCATAGGCATAATAGTCGCTTCCCCGTACCATCTGGTAATCATAGGGCTCCAGGGAAAAACAGGCCTCGAAGCCCGGGCTGGAAAAACGCAGGCGGTTCCAGGTGCGATGGGCCAGTCCGGAAAACTGTTCGGGAGTGCGTGTCCAGAAGCACCAGGTGCGGTCGTTGTGCTTTTTTTCTTCCCGATCTACGATGAGGATCGATTGGCCACGCAGCGGACTGCGGCATAGTTCCAGCGCCAGGCTTAACCCGGAAGCGCCGCCACCGGCCAGAATCACGTCGTAGCGTTTCATGGGTTACTTTTAACGTTTCTTGCGGAGGAGGTGCAGCTGGCTGGACTGCATCAGAAAACCCAGCACGAACAAGACGCCGGTGACTACGATGGTCAGTTCCGGCCCCAGGCCCAGTTGCTGCGCCACCAGCAGCCCCCCGAACAGGGAAGTAAATATGATCAAAGCCAGGTCGAAGAGCGAGCCCATCAGGATGGCGCCCAGGATGCCACCAATGAACCAGGGCAGTAGAAAATATTGGCCGGTGTCAATACCCAGCAGGGTGATTCCATGAAACAGCAGGTATCCACCGGCCAGAAAGCCCACCACCCACACGGCGATACCCTGCAAAAAGGTGGCCAGGGCGGCGCCGATCAATCCAATGATGAGGCCAATGACAATCAGGACCACATCGGAGGCCTGCGGGAGAAAGTTCTGGGCAATGCTCATCCCATACACGAAGCCAATAGCGGCCACAGCCAGCCAGAACAACTTGCGTCCGGCGGCCATCAGGAACAGGCCCAGAAAAATGCGGATCAAACTCATGTTCGAAAGAATTCCAGTATCATGCATAGCGAATGGATCATCCCCTTCTGGCGAATTCAAGTGGGGCGGGAAAACTGCTCTCCACCTCTGCAACCTGAACCAGCGTAAAAAGCCATTATAATGTCTACGTTGATTTCAAGTTTCCTCGTACCCTTGCGGTGCAAGGGGTGTACCACATCGAGGCCAGAAAGCTGAGAAATTCGGGGTGGGATGATCGGGCCCCATACGCCTGCTCCCCCTGTTACTCTTCCCTACCGGTGAGTGATTCAAATGACAAGCCAACCTGCAAGTTCACTGTTACCCCCACCTGATCAGAAAGCCGGCTACGTGCGCAATATGTTCAATCGCATTGCCGGAAGATACGATTTGCTCAACCGCCTGATGGCGCTCGGCCGTGACATCTCCTGGCGAAAAGAGCTGATCGGTATGCTCTCGCCCCAAGCCGGCCAGCACGTTTTAGACGTCGGCTCGGGCAGCGGCGACCTGGCGCTGCTGCTGTGGCAGCGCTGCCCGGAAGTCCGGCTGGTGGCGTGTGACTTTTCCATCGAGATGATCAAACGAGCCCGCCAACGCCCCGGCGCTGAACACGTCCGGTGGGTCATTGCCGATGGGATGAACCTGCCCTTTGCCGGGGAGGCTTTCGACCAGGTGGTGTCGGGCTTTTTCATGCGCAATGCCCCCGACGCCGCCGGGGCGGTCCAGGAACAGTACCGTGTGGTGGGCCGGCAAGGAAAGGTCGGTGTTCTGGATACCACACCGTTGAATCCCGGCCCGTTCCGGCCGCTATTGTCTTTCTACCTGGACAAAGTCATCCCCTGGGTGGGGGCGTTGGTGGGCGGTGACCGGGAGGCTTACCGTTATCTGGCCGTTTCTACCCGTTCCTTCGTGCGGGCAGAAAAGCTGGCCCATTTGATGGAAACGGCCGGTTTTCGCCAGGTCCGTTTTATCCGCCGCATGTTTGGTTCGGTGGCGCTCCACGTAGGGGAGAAATAAGGCGCTCAGGCGCGGCGGCCGGCTTTGAGCGTTTGAAGCAGGCGCTCGAATTCATCCCATTGTCCGGCAGCGGCCAGGCGGGCCTGTTCCGGCCAGGTAGCCGGGTCGGCCAGACGCAGGCCACGGTCCCGCAGAAGCTGCTTTAACTCGCCAGCCGGGGTTTGGGCCAGGCGCTGGTAAGTGCGGATGCCTGCTGCGGACAAAACGGCGGCGATCTTGGGCCCAATGCCTTCGATGCGTTTCAAGTCATCCGCTGTATCTGCGATCGTGATCTCTCCTGTGTCTCTGGGGGCAGGGATAGGCCGGTCACCGAGGGCGAGAGGCTGAGTCCCTTTTCCCAATCTGAGTTTTAACAGGTAGACCAGGGCCAGGCTCAGGACAGCCACGACGAAGGCCCAGGTCAATGCAGAAGTGCGGTTTCTCGAAAACATTGTACCCTCCCCAGTGATAAGAAATTGACCGGCCCTGAGGTGATGCCCAGGACCTTTAGAACTGTGACCTTGAAAGAATTGTAGCATGGCTGGCCATTCAAGGGAAATGGTGTTTTGTGGGTCTGGGCTGCCGGCCTTAGCTTTTGATCCCTGCATAATTAACGAATAAGCGCGAGAAAGTTCCTCGCGCTTACCTGAAAAAATGGTGCCTGTTTAGTCGAAGAGATCCTTGAAACGTTCCCAGGCATATTGGACGGAGTCTTTGAAGCGTTCCCAACTGATGGGATGCTCCCGTTCCCAGTCTTCCTCTGCCGATGAATAAATTTCGTTCCAATCCGAACGATGCCCATAGCGGTGCTCGCGGGCGATGTCGTAGCCAAAACGATAGGCCGGGATGAAATCTTCGTAAGTGTAGATCTGGGCATGGGGACTGTTGGCAAAATGCCGGCGGAAGTCTTGATCGTAATCTGCGAAACTCACTGTGGAGCCGGCCATGCCTTGCGGGGGCGCCTCGTAAGGGGCGCGTGCCGAATGGCCGCTCAATTCGGGGTCCTCGGTGGAACCGGCCATCCCGGTGGGCGGGGTCTGTAAAGAACGCCGCCGGCTGGAATCCAGCTCGGGATCCTCGGTGGAACCGGCCATGCCCACTGAAGGAGCCTCATAAGATTGGTGCCCCGTGTGATCTTTCAACTCCGGATCTTCTGTCGAACCGGCCATACCTATGGGCGTTGGTGAGCCGCTGTCCATACGGTTACTGCGCTCATCACTCAGGCCTACGTTGCCGGGGTATTTTTCCGGGCTCTTCACGTTGGGCTGGTAGGAGTCCTCGAACTTCGTCCAGCCGGTCTTGCGCCAGTCTTTGGCCCGCCGGTTGATGTCCACCGGGAAGTGGCGGTTGAGGATATCCACTGCGAGATCAGACATGTCATCGGATGTGTGCACGGTCAGCAGGGTTCCGCCGCGGCGTACGCCTTCCAGGTAATAGCCCGCCGTTTCTTCCGGGATGCCCAGGTCCACCAATGCGCCAACCAGACTGCCAGTAACACCCCCTACCACGGCGCCAGCGCCAGCGCCCAGTAAAGCCGCCAGCGCAGTGGCCAACGGGCCGGCTGCTACAATCGGGCCGATGACCGGGAGGGTCAATGCGCCCACGCCGGCCAACAGACCCCCCACGCCGCCGATGGCCGCGCCGACGCCGGCACCGACGCTGGCGCCCTCGGAAGTGTTGGTTTCAGTCTCGCCGGTCTGGATCAGAGTGCGCCCGTATTCCCCCGAAGCGTCGTTGGCGACCAGACTGATTTCTTCGCGTTTGAAGCCGCTGTTGATCAAATCTCGAACCGCATCGTTGGCTGCGGAGAAATCGTCGAATAAAGCAACAATTGTTTTTGCCATTTCTTGCTCCTTTCACTATGTACTACTATTCAAACCTCTAAAACGCCCACCGACTACTCAATTTCCAGGGGTATAGCCAACCCGAAGATCAGGCAGCAGACAGATCTGCGGCGACCATTCAGGTTTACCCATCTTTAATGGTAGACGGGCCGGAGGGCAGGTTCAATTGGGGATGTTCCTATGGGAATTCGGGGAGCTTCCCTACGTTCGTCCAGAAGCGGACAATGGCCGCCGGCTGTCCGCCGGAGTGGGCTGTGACGCAGCCATGGGTGCTGTGCGGGAAACAGGCACGTTTTAGGGCTTGCCCTTGGAGGGGCCAGGCCAGGCCGGGCCATGCCCAGGTTTAACGCGCTCCACTTTTTGCAAATTGGTTGGCACTGTCGCGCCGGCCCGGTTCTTGGCATCGGAGTTCAGATAATCTTTGGTAAAGTCGTTTAACGACGCGGCGTGCACGTCTTGTACATATTTCTGGTGATCCATCGCAAATCGCATTTGCTACCATCCGAAAGAAAAACATTTGGAACTGCTCAAGTTCGGGTTGTATTCACCCTGGTCTGAGTGGTTGCAAAGACTCTTTCTATTACGATACACCTGTATTATCCTTACCATAATGGGTAGTTCTCCTGGCTTCAAGTAGGGAAAACCCCACAGTTACGTCGGGAGTCAGGATATGGATAGGGGAGACTAGTGGAGATGGAAGTAGAAAAGGTGTCGAAACGGAATATCTGGTTGGCCCGGGTATTGATCCTGATGGTCCTGGCCTGGAACGTTCAATGCGCCGGTGTGTTTATCCTCTCTCCTGAGGATTATGCTCCCGGTTTCGAATTGAGCGGAGTCCCTGGGGCGGTCATGGTGCGCAGTATGGGCATCCTGTTCTTGATGTGGAATGTGCCCTACCTGTGGGCGGCTGTGCATCCCGGGCGACACTGCATCTCGCTGTATGAGGCCATTGTCATGCAGGCTATCGGTCTGTTCGGGGAGACGTGGATGAATGTGGAGTTGGGTGGCGGGCACCCAATTTTGAGCACTACCGGATGGCGCTTTATCCTGTTCGACGGTACGGGACTGGCGTTGTTGGCGCTGGCCGCCCTGGTGGTCCATCTACCGGGGCGAGGCCGGGCGAGCCCCGCCGCCGGAATGGGCCTGATGAGATAAGGGCTTTACTGGCGGATCAGGCGGGAAGAATTGGCCAGGATGCCCAGGTCGGGCAACGATTGCGCTGCCGCGGCGAATACCGGTGGGAGGAACCCTAACGCAGCCAGAGACAGGCCCAGCAGGTTGTAGACAGCAGTAAAGGCGATGTTGCCTTTGACTACCTGCATGGTGCGCTGCGCCATGTGTACTGCCTGAGGGATCAGCGCCCAATCGGTGCGCAGCAAGACCACGTGCGCGGCTTCGTTGGCCACGCCGGTCCCACCCGGTCCCATGGCGATACCCACATCGGCCTGGGCCAGGGCGGGGGCGTCGTTGATCCCATCCCCCACCATAACGACCGTGTGCCCTTGTGCCTGGTATTGTTTCACGATCCTGATCTTGTCTTCCGGCAGCAGCCGGGCCTGGTAAGGGATATTCAGTTCACCGGCAACAGCCGCGGCGGCGGCCTGGTTGTCCCCGGTGAGCAGCTCGACGCGGCGGATCCCCAGGCGTTGGAGTTCTTGTACCGCGTGCGGCATCTCCGGGCGCAGGCTGTCTACAGCGGCCAGCACGGCGCACAGGCGCTGGTCCACGCTAACGTACAGCAGCGTTTTCCCCAGGCTTTCCAGGCCGGCGGCCTGCGGAGCTAGGGGGGGATCGCCAAGCGCCAGCCGGCTGCCCACCACCACCTGATGGTGATCAACCTCAGCCGAGACGCCCTGGCCTCCCAGCCAACGGAAATTGGTCGGGGCCGGGGGGTGCAGGCCGGCTTCCACGGCAGCCTGGTAGACGGCTTTGGCCAGAGGATGTTCGGAGAAGTGTTCTGCCGCAGCTGCCAGCCGCAGTGCCTCATCCCAGGAAAAACCATCCAGGGTGATTACGTCGGAGATGCGGGGCTGGCCGGTGGTTATAGTTCCGGTCTTATCAACCAGCACCACATCGGCTTTGGCCAGCAGCTCCACGTATTTTCCTCCCTTGATGTATATGCCATGTTTGGCCGCCGCGCCGACGGTCGCCAGGATGGCGATGGGCGTTGCCAGGGCAAACGAGCACGAGCAGGCCACGACCAGCACAGCCGCAGTCGCCAGTGGGTCGCGGCGCAGCAGAAAAGTGAGCAAGGCCACGGCGGTGACCACCGGGAGGTAATATGCCGAGAAACGATCAGCGATGCGCTGTACCTCCCCCCGGTTGGCTTCGGCTTCTTCGACCAGGCGCAGGATGCCGGCAAAAGTTGTGTCTTTACCGGTGGCCGTGGCTTGAATGCGCAGGCTGCCGGCATGGACCAGTGATGCAGCGTAGACGGGCGTACCGGCGACCGCCTCACAGGGCATAGACTCTCCGTTGATAGAAGACTGGTCGACGGCAGCTTCTCCACTCAGCACCCTGCCATCGACGGGGATGACCTCTCCGGGGCGGACGACGACCACGTCCCCCGGCCTGACCTGGGCGGCGGGCAACTGGACCTCGTCATTGCCTTGCTCGACGCGAGCGGTCTGAGGGGCCAGGGCGGCCAGATTTTTCAACGCCTGGCGGGATTTCTCGGCGGTGAAACGCTCGCTGTACTGGCCGATGCGCATGAAGAAAACTACGATGGCGGCCGTGGTCCATTCCCCGATGGCCAGGGCAGCCACGACGCCCAGGGTCATCAGGGTGTGTGAGAGTACCTGGCCTCGAAGGGCGGCGCGGATGACGTTCTTGAAGATGGGAAAACCGGCCAGGACCACAAAGGCAGCCCCCACGTACCAGGGGATGACCTGGCTGGCGGAGCGGAACAACCCCAGCCATTCTCCGGCCACGATGATGAACAATACCGCCCCAAACACAAACAGGGTGAAAGATAGGATCGAGGTTGGGGAACGGCGCGTGGCAGAAGAAGGTACTTCGTCCGCTGCGCCGGATGGGTCGCCAAGCTGGTAACCGGCGGCGGCCACGGCGGCAACCAACTGCTGCATATCCAAACGGCCGGGATCGGCCTGGAGAACGGCCTTTTCCGATCCCAGGAAGACCTGGACGGAGGAGACCCCATCCACAGAGCGGATGGCCTTTTCGACATGCAGTACACATTCGTGGCAATCCATGCCTTTTACGGGGATTTCAATGCTTCGGGTGTTCATGGGCGGGGGGATTCACTATCCAGGGTGTAGCGAGAACAGGTGTAGATCCCGGTAGCCACTTCTCGCAGCAGGTCATCAGCTGTGGCCATCAAGGCTTCTACACGGGGATCGGCCAGCTGATAACGGACGTAACGTCCGTGCTGTGTAGATTTGACCAGCCCGCAATCGCGCAGGCAGGATAGGTGATTGGAGGTATTGGGCTGGCTCAACCCGGCGGTTTCGGCCAGCTCGTTGACCGTGCGCGGCCCGCCGCGCAGCGCTTCCAGTAATGCCAGGCGCGAGGGATCCGAGAAACCACGGAACAGTTTCGCCACCAGCTCGATCTGCATGTGTTGGGCAGGGTGAGTTAACATTGTATCATTATATCATTATATGATGATGTGTAAAGTTAAAAAATTATCTGGTGCTCGCCTGCGCCTTTGGGAAGATGGCGGCTGCCGGCCGTTAACCTGCTTTAGCCGACCTGCGCCAGAGCACCTGCGGGATGGTGAAAGAGCGCCTGCTCTTCTGATCAAGTAGTGATGGGCGGAAGATGGCGCGCCAGGGCTTCGACGAGCTGCGGCGGCTGTGAAAGGCCTAATCGCACTGCAGGAGTACGGTGCCAGTCGGCGCAGGCCTGGATGACCCCTGATAGCCCACACAAAAGGGCTTCATCGATCTCCACACCGGTCTCCAGGTGTAAGCTTTTGACCTCGAAGATGCCCTCCTTGCGGTGTGCCTTGGAATCCAGGCGGCCAACGAGCTGGCCGTTGTGCAGCACCGGCAGGGTGAAATAACCATATTTACG
>JAAZNB010000311.1 GCA_012798515.1 Chloroflexota bacterium | reverse complement strand
CTTCCCGTAGGTGCACATTTCGTTGGGATCCACAAAACCACCGATGAAGGTGGTCTGGATGCCCGGCACGCTGATCAACAGGTTGACGGTCAGAAGGCTGTTGGTAACCACTTGCAGCTGCTGCCATTTCTTCTGGGAGATGGCCTTGGCCAGGGCCTGCGCCGTGGAGCCCGATTCCAGGGCGATGGTCTCCCCATCACGGATCAAATCTCGCGCCCCGAGGGCGATGGCCTCTTTTTCAGCCACCTGTTCCATCTGGCGATGGACCACCGGGGGCTCGTAAGAATGCGAGCGGGCGATGCGCGCGCCACCGCGCACCCGTTCGATCTTGCCCTTACGCTCCAGGTCCAGCAGGTCGCGCCGGATGGTGATTTCGCTCACACCAAACTGCGCCGAAAGGCTGGAGATCGAGATGATCCCATCCTGGCTGAAGCAAGCCAGGATTTCTTCCTGCCGGGTAATCTTGGATTGAAAATCATCGTCCGGTGAATTAATTTGATCCATTTTGATTTTTTCGCTTCGTAATTATCAGTATCGATCATTATATTATCATTAAATTATCAACAATACAATAAGGGAATGTTAAGTTCTGGTTTTCAATTTGTGAAAGTTGTGTTTTCCGGCGGGCAGGGCCCCCCAGGCCGCAGGCCCCCTTCTTTTAGCAGGTCGGGCTTCCAAAGTGCCCCGCAGGGGTGCGCCCGACCGAACACGGCCGGCCAGGGACGCCGGCTTACCCGTACCTCCTCGGGCATCCCCCCAGAGATCCGCCCGGGAGCGGGAAAAACTCATTCAACCCCCACCCATGGGGGTTGTGCTCCCCAAGCATCCATTCTTTCACAAATTCAGAGCGTCGAACGCGGTTTTCCTGGTGGTGCGGGGTCACAGGCCGCAGAGCGGCCGGGAGAGCGTTCGACGCGGAGCGTCAAACGAGGGGAACGAGGGGGACAACAAAACGGCCCCGCGCCGGGCGCGGGGCCGTAAGTAGAGCGGGGGGATGATCACCGGCGCTGCTGGGCGGTTTCCTGCAGGGCCAGCTCGATCAACACGGCCGCCGACCAGCCAAAGATGGGCGCGGCCTTGGGACCCGGCTCGCCGGTCTGCGGGTGGTAATACTCGAAGATGTCTTCCTGGCCCATGAGCAATTCCAGCGTGCGGTGGCGCAGCTCCTGGGCGACGTCCGCGTACCCGGAGCGCTCCAGGCCCTCGATCAGCAGGTAGTTCACGTTGACCCAGGTGGGCCCGCGCCACATTTGCAAAGGGTCGAACATGGGATCGTCCATGGCCACCGTACTGACCGGGTAGCGCGCCCAGAACTTGTGCGGGTCGGTCAGGCGCTGCACCAGGCGGGCGCAGACCTCGCCGGGGAGCTTGCCGGTCAGCAGGGGGAACAGGTTGAAGGGCGTCTCCACCCGCACGGCCTGCCCCTGGTGCAGAGGCCAGAACATCCCCGCCCCGGCGTCCCACATACACTTCATCATGCGTTCCAGGTGCAGGTCGGCCTTGCG
>JAAZNB010000310.1 GCA_012798515.1 Chloroflexota bacterium | reverse complement strand
GTGGATGATGACGCCCCGGCCGGCAGGCAGTCGCCCTGGTCCCTTCCACAGCCAGGATGGGGACCGGCCGGGAAAAGCCGCCTTGCACCGGCCATGGAAGAGGGGGTTCTTGTTCAGCGCCACCGCCCGGCGCTGCGCAGCAGAGCGATGGTGTATGAATCATTGGCCGGAGTAAGGAGAAAGAGATCGCCAGACAGCGTCCAGAGCTTGCAAGCCGGTAAAAGAACGCCTCCCCCAGGCATCCACCGAAAGGTACTGCCCTGGCTTGCTCCCGTCGAGTCCCTTCCCCGGCAAATTGCGAATGGCGCGCCAGAAATTCCAGAAGGGCAGCTCATATTCATAAGCCACTTGGGCGGTGGCCCGATTTAATCGATAATCCCCTTCCAAATTATCGCCCTTACTCGAAAGAATGGGGACCACTCCATGCTCGAGGGCAATATCCACAATCTTTTTGAGATATTCGGTGTGGGTGACGTCGTTGCCGCCCTGCCAATTTGTGCCCAGGTTAATAAAGAGAATGGATGGTTTATGCAAACGGATTTCACAGTCGATCGGCGTTTCACCCGAATCGCACAGGTCTGGGTCAGCCCAGGCAGGCGACAAAACCGAGGCAACACTCTGCCCATCCTGAACAGTAATACTCTGCCGGCCAAATGAGCCCTCGAATTGGTGGATCGTCTCTTCTAAATATTGGTAATCCCCCAACTCATACCGGTCTGTATCATACACGCCCATAAAGATAGCCGGAGCGGATTGGCAATCGCCGATGGTGCTAAAGGCGTGCGGGTTATTGCCGAGCGCAATTCCCTGTTTGTAAACCGCAATCATTCTGCCACTCACATCCGGTGGAATCAAGGGCCATTCAGACCAGTACTTGCCAGGCCGCCTTGGCTCGGGTGTGGCAGCCAGGGATAAACTGGCCGGTATTTCCCCCGTGGCGAGGGGCGGCACAGGGTTAACCCGTGTTGAGCCGGCGGCCAGGGTGCCGCTGGGATGGGAGGGGATCGACGGTGTCACCAGGGAGGCCGGTGGGAAGGCCGTGGCTGAAGCCACACCGGCCAGGGTCGAAATCACGGCAGGAGATTCCTCCGGGCCCTGGTTACTGAGAAAAACTGCGGTTAAAGTTGCCTGCACGCTGCTTGGCTGAGTCGAACAACTCGATAATCCCAATAGCAGAAAACATGAACCCAACAAGAGCCGGACTACCTGGGCGCGAGCCATGATTTTTCTCCGATGTGTTCAGTGGATTTCGCCCACAACAATGCTAAGCGAACAGAATTTGCTCAAGATATTGGAGAGGCACCTTCACGCTGGATACAAATCGCACGGTGGGTCCATTGATCAGGGCGGGGGTGCAGCATATCCGCCGGTCGACATTTTCGAGCTTACCCGGGATGCAGGCCCCATGCATCAGGCGAAAGCCGCTCCGGGAAAAGCCCGTCCAGCTGCCTCGGGGGAACTTCATGTGTAAACCGGATGATCACCCGGCGCCCCGATCCACCCTGGCGAGGCACAGCCTGGGCGGGTAGTACAGCTGCTAAAGGGATGGGGATGAGATGAGCTTTTTAATATCCACACACCAGCCAATCTCCGGATGCGTTGGTCACGTGATGGACCCGCTCTTCAAGGGGAAAGTCCATTTTTTCGTTTCCGTATGAGGCCGCGATTTTGCCACTACAAGTGACGAGGGTCTCGTTTTCTTGGGGTTCAGAGGCAGCACATTGAAAATCGACGAGCTCGATCTTTACCCCTCGAAAAGAGTTTAATTCCAGGCTGGCCTGTTCTTCAAAAGCCGGGCACACGACATTGGATAAATCACTTTGGTTCTGTTGAACAATGGCTAAATAATAGCGTTCAACGGCGGTTACGGCGCCATTTTCGGCTTTCGAGCAGGCGACAAAGATTAACGCAAACCAAACCAACACCACAAAGCTCATTATCCGCTTGGTCATAAAGCAGCCCCTTAATGATTATTCTCGGATGATTTAGTAAATTATATACGATTAAGAAATTCTTGAGCGTTTCCAACGGACGGAACCCTGTGCGCTCCACCATTTCTTATTCTTTAAATTCTTGCATAAAAAACTCAATTATGTTATAACCTAAAAGAACCTTTAGAAAGATGATTGCCCGCCATCTTATTCTTGAGATAGCGGGCCTTTGTTTCCCTACAGGGCGAATTTCCTCATATGAGGAGACAATCCATCGTCTAACGATGGCATGAACCGGTGATGGCGCCACCCGATGGTGACATCACAAAGGAGATAAGAAAAATGGAAGTCAAGCTTTATGTAGGGAACCTGTCCTACGAGACCACTGAAGATGATATTCGCACACTGTTTGCCCAGGCCGGAACCGTCATCGAAGTGGCCCTGATCAAAGATCGGGACTCTGGCGCCTCAAAAGGGTTCGCGTTTGTGACCATGAGCAGCCAGGACGAGGCCAAAAAGGCCATCGAACAGTTCAATGGAAAAAGCCTTGGGAACCGGGAATTGACCGTGAACCCCGCCCGCCCGCGCGAAGAACGCTCTGGTGGCGGATACGGCGGTAACCGGGGTGGCTATCGCGGCAACACCGGACGTGGCGGCGGTGGCGGTAACCGGCGCTATTAGCAGTCGCTTTGAATGAACCCCAGATGACCGTGGAGAATTTACCTGCCCGGCGCTGTCGTTGATTCACGCTTAAGAGAATGAACATCAAAGCCTATTGGCCCCCCAAGGGGAC
>JAAZNB010000309.1 GCA_012798515.1 Chloroflexota bacterium | reverse complement strand
CCCGGCCATCAACGCGGCCGGCCGGGCTGGAGCCGGACGGGGTTGCGCAGCGTCCCAATGCCCTCGATGTTCACCTCCACCTGGTCGCCTTCCAACAATGGTCCAATCCCGGCCGGCGTCCCGGTCAGGATCACGTCCCCGGGTTGTAAGGTCATCACCGAAGAAACGAAGGAGATCAGCTGGGGCACGGTAAAGACCATCTCACGTGTCGAAGCCATCTGGCGCAGTTCGTCGTTGACCCGGCAGGTAATCAACACGTCGGCAATATCCACGTCCGTTTCGATCCACGGCCCCAACGGACAAAACGTGTCGAACCCTTTGCTGCGTGTCCATTGCCCATCTCGCCGCTGTAAGTCCCGGGCGGTAACGTCGTTGCCCACGGTAAACCCCAACACATACTGCATGGCTTCTTCGATAGGAATCCAGGAACCCTGCCGGCCCATCACCACCGCCAGTTCACCCTCGTGTTCGACCTGCTGTGACTGGGGCGGCAGCAAGATGGTCTCGTCGGGTCCGATCACGGAAGACGGCGGCTTCAGAAACAACAGCGGGATCTCGGGCACCTCGGCGTTCTGTTCACGGGCGTGCTCCCGGTAGTTGCGCCCCACACACACGATCTTGCCGGGCACCACCGGGGCCAGCAGTTTCACCCGTTCGAGCGGGATCTCAGCTTCCATGCGCCGGTATTCGCCCAGCAAAGAACCATCGATTGGGCCCACGTAATCTTCATAGATCCAGCCATATCGCGGCTGTTCTGAGCCGAGTTGGTAACGGATGAAACGCATTGAATTTCCTCCACGATGAGATGAACTTTCCCAAAGTGTAGCATAGAACCCATTTTTTCGAGTATAATAACGCCATCCCGGGCGGGTAGCTCAGTCGGTTAGAGCACATCCCTTACAAGGATGGGGTCGCAGGTTCGAGTCCTGTCCCGCCCACTGGCAGCCCCAGCAACGCGGGGTTTTTCTTTTTAAGGCGGGGATTCTTCACATCCACGGTAGCTGGCCTGTTGAAATTCCCGGGTTTTCCAAACCCCAATATCATGTACAATGATATCGAAACAGGGATCCGTCCATGAGTGATTCGGCCACATTGCGCGTCATCCTAACCTCTGACCAGGCGATTTTTTTGCGCGGGTTGGCTTCGGTTTTGTTATCCACGCCCGCCGTCCAGCTGGTCGGAGAGGCGCGCAGCAGCACGGAAGCCTTGCAGTTATGCCAGATGACCGAGCCGGACCTGATCCTGCTGGACTTACGCACCACGTTGGAACACCGCCACGATGTGGCCCAGCAAATCCACCAGCGTTGGCCGCGTATGCAGGTTATGATTTGGGTCAGCCACCAGGAAGATTTCCAACCCCTGGAAGAGAAACGGACCAACGATCTGTCCCTCATCTACATCTCCCGAGACGTCTCGGAAGAGGAGTTTAAAACTGCCCTGGAACAGGCCTGCTGCCCGGGCAGGTCCAAAGCCCAACGCGCCGGCGGCCATGCCTCCGTGGTCCGGCATCACGCCGAGGAGGACCAGGTAGAAGAATCTTTTCCCAGCCGGCGCAACGAAGAAGTCCTGACGCGCGAGCTGGTCATGGCCGGCAAGATCCAGACCGACATCCTCCCGGAGTTGCCCCCCAGGCTGCCCGGGTGGGAGATCACCGCTCGCCTGGAACCGGCCCGGGAGACTTCAGGGGATTTTTACGATTTCATTCCCCTCACCGATCGCAAGCTGGGCATCGTGGCCGCCGACGTGACCGACAAAGGCATCGGCGCGGCCCTGTTCATGGCCCTCTCCAGCACGCTGATCCGCACCTACGCGGCTCGTTTTCCTACCCTGCCAGGCTTGACCATGAGCGCAGTCAGCGAGCGCATCCTCTCCGACACGCGCGGCAGCATGTTCGTCACCGCTTTTTACGGCATCCTGGAGCCGTTTACCGGGCGTTTTGTCTACGCCAACGCCGGGCACCCCCCTGGTTTTCTGATCCGCACCCAGCGCGGGAAAGAGTCGGTCGACCGGCTTACCCCCACCGGCATGGCCCTGGGCGTCTCCGAAGAGGCGCGCTGGAAACAGAAAATTGCCAAGCTCAGCCCGGGTGATTTTCTTGTCCTGTACACAGACGGCATCACCGAAGCCCAGAACCCGGCCGGCCAGTTCATCGAAGAAGACGACCTGTTGGATATCCTGCTGTCTAAATCGGGCTGTAAAGCGCACGAAATCGAAGACGCCATTCTCGACTACGTGCACCAGTTCGTGGGCAGCTCGCCGCGCCAGGACGACATCGCCTTACTGGTGATCCGCCGCCTACCATAGGCTATCCCCTCGGAGATAGAGAGCACCCCGGCGCCAGACAAACAGCGCCGGGGTGTTTTACATTTTGCGTACAGGCCGGTTTATTTCAGTGCTATCCACACCGATTTGGTCTCGGTCACGGCATCGATGGCGGACTCGCTGTTGTCGCGCCCATAACCACTCTGTTTGTACCCGCCGAACGGAACGGTCGAGTTGAACATGTCGTAGGTATTCACCCACACCACGCCGGCTTTAATCTGGGCAGCAACCCGGTGAGCGCGGGCCACGTTCTCCGTCCATAAGCCCGCCGCCAGGCCATAAGTGGTGTGGTTGGCGCGAGCGATGGCTTCTTCTTCCGTATCGAAGGGATATACGGTGACCACCGGGCCAAAGATCTCTTCCTGGCTGATGCGATCGTCATCGCCCACCCCGGTAATGATGGTGGGTGAGAGGTAATAACCGCCCTCGGGCAACCCATTTCCAGACAGCCGCTCGCCGCCGCTAAGAATGGCCGCGCCGGATTTACGCCCTTCTTCGACGTATTCCATGATGGTGCGATACTGGGCGGCGTCGATAATCGGGCCCATCTCGGTCTGGGTGTCCATGGCCACGCCGATGCGCGCCTGCCCGGCCAGGGCCTGCAAGCCTTCCAGCACCTTCTCCAGCACCGGGCGTTGGACGTACAGGCGGCACCCGGCCACACAGCTCTGCCCGGTGTTGCCGAAAGCGGCGTGGAACGCGCCAGGGATAGCCTTTTCCAGATCAGCGTCTTCGAAGACACAGTTGGGCGCCTTGCTGCCCAGTTCCAGGGAGACGCGCTTGATGTTGATCGTCGAGTTCTGGATGATGCGCCGGCCCACCCCGGTCGATCCGGTGACCTGGATCTTGTCGATGTGGGGATGGCTGGACAGCGCCTCACCGATGACCCCGCCCGGGCCGGTGACTACGTTGAACACGCCCGGGGGGAACCCGGCTTCCTGGGCCAGCTCACCCAGGCGGATGCAGGCCAGCGAGGCCACCGAAGCCGGCTTGAGGATGACGGCGTTGCCTGCCGCCAGGGCCGGGCCGGATTTCTGGGTGTAATGGATGAGCGGATAATTCCACGGGAAGATGATCGCCACCACCCCCACCGGCTCGCGGCGCGTATAGGCAAAATGATTGGGGATGGAAACGACCGGTGTCTCACCGTGGATGCGCGAAGGCCAACCGGCCCAATGGTACATGTTGCTGGCCGCCACCGGTGCGTCGATCGAGCGCGTCTTGCTGATCGGCTTGCCATTATCCAGGCTCTCCAGCTGGGCCAGTTCTTCGGCGTGTTCTTCGATCAAGGCCGCGAAACGACGCATAATGCTCTCGCGTTGGTCGCAAAGCATGGTGGGCCACGGGCCGTGCATGGCCTTGCGAGCCGCTTCCACGGCGCAGTCGATGTCCTCTGCCGCCGCCGAGTACACCTCGACCAGCGCTTCCCCGGTCGAGGGATTATAGGCAGTGTACGTCTTTCCCGATATGCTGGCAGTCTTCTCCCCGCCAATGATCATCTTCTTGGGAGCATCCTGCAGAAAACGGACAACATCTGGGTGGACAGGATCAGGTTGCATGTGTGACCTCATTTGAGAATATTAATTTGCAGTTTAATAGCCCGAACAGGGGGACAAAACGGTTTTATACAGGCCGCTTGAAGGCAAATTACAGGCGTTCTATATACAATGATTATACCCATCCGGGAGAGGTCATGTACACTGATTTAACGCACAAAACATAGTGTTTATTATCACTTCACATCCTATGGAAGTGCACCATAGGGTTCGGTGTTAGAACTGTCCTTGCATGCTGTGAGCGTAACCGGTCAATTCGACGTACCCTCTGCCCGTCAGCTCCTGCCCGTCGCGCTGCCCATGGACCGTCACGGCCCCTTCCCAATAGGTGAAGGACAGATCGAGTTCCTGGTCCGCCTGAGCAGGGAGGATTTCCAGGTCCAGGCCCAATCCCGGCGCCTGGATACGCCACCCCGCCGGATAGACCGCCCCGGAATGCGGGCTTTTCCAGCTGTGCGTGGCCTCGATGTGGTAATCACCAAAGGCCAGGGGCTGCAGGCGTCCATCCACGTCGATGCTCGCCCCACTGGAATACGGGTCCAGGCTGCCATCCTGATGACGCATCTGGTACACCATCAACTCACTGCCATCGTCCAACTGCAATGCAAACCAATCCCAGCCCACCTGTTGAGCAGCCAGTGCACTGGTCGAAAACTCGTGATCCATCCAGCTCGACCCGTTCAGCTCATAGGTTTCCCCCTCCAGCGCCAGGCGGCCCTGCGCCGACAGCCGCGTCCGGCTGACGTAATAAGATGCATTCCCCGGGTCTTCCCCTTTGCGACTGTAGCCGTCCTCACCCTGCAAGACCGGCCCTTTCAGGTCTTCCAGGTCCAGGTCCAGCGCAATCCCCTCCTGGGCTGCCCGTAAATGGTAGCGCCCTTCCCCGGCCTGCTCCACGGACCAATCGTCCAACCACACGCGGTATTGGGGCTCCCCTTCAGCGCCGGCCAGGCCCAGCGCCCCCCGGCTGGAGCGCTCGAAAGCCATAAATCCGCCGCCCTGGATATCGCTCAGGGCAAAATGGGCCAGATAGACCTGGTCTGTCCTCCATTCGGAGCTGCGCTCCGGTGCGCTGCCTTGCGCCAGCAGCCCGCGACGGAAGAAGGTCAGCTGGAAACCGAATGGCCGGCCCTCTGCGGTGTACACGTTCCCGGTGTAGTACCACCATTCCGTCTGGAACTCCGGGTGGGCGCCGTCATCTTGTGGAAAGGTAAACGACCGACCGGGCGCCGCCCGGGCAAAACCAGCCTCCGGCTGATCCAGGCCCACCACCTGCGCCCGGACTCCCTGGGCCGGTCCCGGGGGCTGGCCGCGCAGCAGCCAGAAGCCCACCCCGGCCGCCAGAGCCAGGGCCAGCAGCCAGATCCACCCACTGCGCTTATTCATAGCGGATCACTTCAGCCGCTTCCAGGTGGCTGAGCCGGTAAGCCGGGTAAATTCCCGCCAGGACAGCCGCCGCTACGGCAATAGCCACCGCCTGCAGGAACACACCCGGCGGCGCCGAAAACTGCAACGTCCAGCCGAACGAACGTTGGTTGATCACGTAAACCAGGATCAAAGCCAGGGCGTAGCCCGTTGGCGCA
This sequence comes from Chloroflexota bacterium, assembly GCA_012798515.1. Lineage (GTDB taxonomy): Bacteria > Chloroflexota > Anaerolineae > Anaerolineales > Anaerolineaceae > JAAZNB01. The sequence goes on along the minus strand of JAAZNB010000309.1, from coordinate 7,445 downwards.
GCCAGCACACCGGCCGCCAGCCCCATCAGGCCCGTCTCCAGCATCACCAGCCGCCACAGCTGGCGGCCTGTCAACCCGATGGCGCGCAGGATACCAGCCTCGCGCTGCTTTTCCAATTGCAGCAGTAACATGGTATTGAGCACCCCAATAAAGGCCACCACCGTAGCCAGGATACGCAGCGCCGAAGTGATGGCAAAGGTGCGGTCGAAAATCTCCAACACGTCGCTGCGCAGGGCCTGGTTAGGGCGTACAAATAGCCGCTGCCCGGACTGGAGTCGCTCCTGGATGGCCGCGGTCACTTCGTCGGCGTCCTGCCCGTCCGCCAGGCGCAGGTCCAGGGCGGTCACGGTCTCGTCCCCCCACAGGCTGCGGTATAACGCCCGATCCAGGTAAAAAGATCCCTCACTGGAGGCGTAATCGTGATACACCCCCACCACCGGGAAAGTACGCCACCCCTCGGGCGTGTTCACTCGCAGTTGGCTGCCCGCCTTGAGCAGGCCCAGACGGCGCGCCAGGGGCTCGGACACGATCACGCTGCCCTCCTCCAGCCGGCTCCACACCTGGCCCACAGGCACGCCCAGCGAAAGCCACATGCGTTCGCGGGCAATTTGATCGTTGTTGGTGGCGTTGAGGATCGCCTGCCCATCGCTCACGTCCACACGCAAGGAGCGCACCAGGTTGGTGCGCGTCACCCCCGGCCACCCGGCCAGGGCTTCCAGGACCTCTGCCTGGATGGGGATCGAAGGCGTGGTCGAAGTCAACGTGGGCGCCGAGATATATATGTCCCCTTGCAGGCTCTCTCCCAGCCAGATCTGGACCGTACTGCGGAAACTATCGATCATCAACGTCACCCCGATCGTTACCGACACGGCCACCATCAGGGCCGCCACAGCCACGGCCGTGCGGCTTTGTGCGTTGAGCACGTTGCGCGGCGCCATGCGCCCCAACAGCCCCAACCAATGCCCCAGGATGCCCGCCAGGGCGCGCATCCCCACCGCCAGCGTCAGGGCCGAGAACAAGGCAAAGCCCACTACCACAGCTATGGTTCCTGCGAAGCCCAGGAACAGGCTGTCATCTGGAACCAGCAGGAGCGCACCCCCTACCAGGATCAACACGACGCCCGCCAGGGCCGACCAGTACACCAGGCGCTTCACTTTACTTTCTAGCCCCGAACGCGATAGGGCCGCCTTGGGTGAGACTGCCGCAGCCTCCCAGGCCGGTAGAGCCGCGGTGAGAACCGTGGCCAGCAGCCCCAGGGCGCCGCCTTTCACCAGGCTTTGGATGGGAATGCCCACGTCCTGGACTGTAGTCGTAAAATACAGGTCGTTGATGGTTTGAGATACCAGGCGCACGGTCTCGCGCCCCATGAGGACCCCCAAACCAATCCCGGCCGCCGATCCCGCCAGGCCAACCAGACCGGCTTCGAACACGACCAGCAAGAAGATCTCGCGCCGTGTGACCCCCAGGCAGCGCAGCGTACCAAAGATGGCCCTGCGCTGCACCACCGAAAACGTCATCGTGTTGTAGATCAAGAACAGGCCGACCAGCAAAGCCAACAGGCTGAGCGCGGCCAGGTTGAGCCGGAAGGCGGCCGTCATCTGCTCCACCGAACTGGCTCGCGCTCCGGCGGGCGCCAGGACATATCCCTGCGGCAGCCACGCCTGCAAGCGTTCCAGTTCATCCGCTCGATTCTCAGGGAGGATCAGGTCGATGCGGTCGATGTGGCCCAGACGCCCGGTCAGCTCCTGGGCCGTGGCGATGTCCACCAGGAGGGTCCCACTCAAGGCCCGGGCGGTCAGGTCGTTATCGGGCCGGAGCAAGCCGGCAACGAACACCGCCTGCATCCGCCCGGCAGCTTCCAGTTGAAAAGGATCTCCCACTTTCAACCCGGCAGAAGCCGCCATCTCCTCCGAGAGCAGCACGGCCCCGGGCCGGGTGAGGAACGCCGCCAGCTGGCTCACGTCGACCTGGCCACCGCCCCCCAGGTAATTACGAAAGGGTGTGTCTGCGAACGGGTCGATGCCCAAGAGCTGCAGCGGGCGGCTACCCAGCTGGGGTGAAAAAACGTAGTCCGTCACCACCGGGGCCAGGGTCTCCACCAGCCCCTGGCGGCGCAGCTGGCGGTAGAAGGCATCGGGAATGCCCTGCACGCCGGCCGTGATCTGGTGCGTGGAGCGCCCGGTGACGGCCTCAGTGCTCAGGCTAAAGGCCCGCCCGGCGCTGGCATTGGCCAGGTCGATCGCCACCACCACGGCCACCCCCAGGGCAATGCCAAAGACCATGAGTACGCTTTGCCAGCCGCGCGAGACCAGATAGCGCCACCCGGTGCGCAGCAGGCTGGCGGGTAGAAAAAAGCGGCCAGCGCTCATTTCGGCTGCTCGACCAGGCGGCCTTCGTGCAGGTAGAGTACCCGGTCCGCATAGGAAGCCGCCTCGCTGCTATGGGTCACCAGGATCATGTTCTTGCCGGCCCGGCGCGTCAAACGGTCCAGCATATCCAGGATTGCACGGCCGGTATCCTCGTCCAGGTTGCCGGTCGGCTCGTCGGCCAGCACCAGTACCGGATTGTGCACCAGGGCACGGGCGATGGCTACACGCTGCTGTTCACCGCCCGAAAGCCGGTCTGGGAAGGTCTTCAGCCGCTCTCCCAGGCCAACTTCACCCAGAAGCCGGTGCGCCCAGTCGATGCTCGCTTCGTTTAATAACTGATTCAGCTCCAGGGGCAGGATGACGTTTTCCCACACCGTCAGTGTGGGGATCAGGTTGAAGAATTGGAAGATAAAGCCGATCTTTTGCCGGCGGAAGATCGTGCGCTGGTATTCGTTTTCCTCTTCGACGCGCTGGCCATCCAGGATAATGCTGCCTGCGTCCAGGTGGTCGATCCCGCTGATCAGGTTCAAGAGTGTGGTCTTGCCGCTGCCGCTCTTGCCGATCACAGCGACGAACTCTCCCTGGTAAAACTCGACGCTCACCTGATCCAGCACCGTCCGGCGTTGTTCCCCCTCCAGGTAAGACTTGGATACTCCTTGCAGGCAGATGTAAGCCCGGCCGTTGGAAGCGCCGGCTTGTGCTTGAGGCGACGGCCCCAACGGCGGGTTGGCCTTCGAGCCATTGGGGGCATAGGATTGGTTCACAGGCAATCGATACTCTCCACGCAAAGTCTGGCAGCCCGTGGGCATGCTCACCTGAATTGTACTAATATGCTCCGTTTATGTAAAACGGTTTGTACAATCTGGGCCAGGAAACGCATCAAAATATATTTTCGATGAAAAGTGCTGTCCCCACCCCTAAATCCCCGCCCTCAAGGCGGGAACTTTAAAAAAAGTGTGCGAGATGGCTGCTTCCGGCGGCACAAAAGTGCCGCCGGAAGCAGCCATCTCACACAAAAATCTTTTCTCCTCCTCTTCGCGGCGTTTTTTGCCGCAGAGAGGGGGCCGGGGGGAGTGGAAAAGGGCAAGTAAACCCATCTCGCAATTTTGATGCGTTTGCCCTGCAACCTGGGCTCGACAAATAACCATCCCCGGCCGGTGACGAGACGGCCGGGGATGGCAGGTTTCGGTATGGCGTGAAAGCCGTGAGATGTCAGTCAGTAGATGTGGGCAGCATGTGCCGTTTGGCCAGGCGGTCGCGCAGCTGGCTGTGGCGCTCACGGCTGAGGGGGTAAAGCAGAGCAAAGATGATCCCCACCACCAGCAGACCCACCGGGACCAATCCGGTCAGGATGCCGATGGCGTTCAACGCCGCCGGCGTCTGGACCGAGGCATTGGAGACGAACCCGTTCCAGTCCAGGATCAACAACATCGAAGGCAAAGCGATCGATTGAGAGATCTTGCGCAGCGTCAACACCAGGCTGTAGAACATACCTTCGTGCCGCTGCCCGGTCTCCAGCTCATCCAGCTCGATCGAATCCGGGATCATGGCCCAGGGAATCACGTGCATGGCGCCCACCCCAATGCCGATCAGGGCCGCCAGCACGACCACCAGGTTCACGCCCCAGCCCGGCTGAACGGCGATGAGCAGCACCATCATCAGCGACAGGTAAATCATGCCGGCGATGTAGGCTTTCCGCTTATCCCAACGGCGGGTGAGGCGCTCCCACATAGGCAGGGCCGCCAGGGCGGCGATGAACACTGCCCCGGAAATCAGATCGCTGTCGTTTTCCATGTGGAGACGGTATTTCAGGAAATAAAGCAGCATCCCCTGCACAATCTCCAGAGCCGTCCAGGTAAACAGGAATACCCCGGCCGCGTACAGAAAGGGACGGTTCTTGAAAGCTGCCCGCAGCGACTCCAGCAGGCCCGGTTGTTTTTGCTCCTGGTACTCGTTGCGCTCGCGGGTACCAAAGAAAGTCAACAACAGGGGCAGGGCCGCCAACAGGCCAAACAGAAACCCCATCCACGACACGCGGCCGGCATTCTCCGGGCGCATGACGCCGATCAAGGCCAGTGGGAGCGTAAAAGCCACCAGGCCGCCCAAAATATTGAACACCATGCGATAGCTGGTCAGCGTGGTACGGTCATCATAATCCTGGGTCAGGTCGGGGGTCAGGGCATAGTAGGGCATGTACACAAAGGTCGCTGCCGCGTCGTAGAGCAGATATGCCAGGGCGTAGTAGCCGGCCAGCAGCACCGGCTGGGTAATAGGCGGTCTCCACCACAGCGCAGCGAAAGCCAGGGCAAACGGCAGCAGCCCAAACAACAGGAATGGCCTGCGCCGGCCCCAGCGGGTGCGCGTACGGTCGGATAGGTTTCCGATGATCGGGTCGTTGATGTAATCCCAACTCCGGCCGATGAAAATCGCCGCGGCCGCCAGGCTGGGAGCCAGCCCCACGACGTCCGTCAGGAAAATAGCGAACAAGATTCCAATGATGGAGTTATTCATCGAGAAGCCGAAATCTCCGGCTCCGTAAAACATTTTAGTACGGCGAGAAAGACGTTCGTTGGTAGTTGAGTTCATAAGGTTCGTCGGTAGTGGCGGTGCCGCTTGTGCCAATGGACTCCCAGGTTTTCCATGTCCGAGCGGCTTAGGAAGTTGATTTCGTTGACCTGCACAATTTCGGCGTGTTCGAAACGATAATCCTTCAACGTCTTGCGCAGCTCTGCATATAGCATGGCATTGGCGCCAAGGCCCTGGTAGGTCGGGATCAGTCCCAGGCCGTTGATGTCAACCCAGCGCGTGGTACGCCGTTCGAGAAGCAACCGCAACCAGCCCAACGGCCATAGCTTGCCACGGATCTGTTGTAGTGCAGCGGAGATATCCTGGTAGGCGATGATAAAACCGGCCACCTCGTCACCCTTCATGACCAGTTTGATCAATTGCGGGTCGGCGATACTGAGGATATTTTCGGCAAACAGGTCGATTTCTTCCTGGCTGGGAGGGTAATAGGCGTGTTGGTGGATGAAAGCATCCCGGTGCACCTCGGCCACCCGTGGGATCCAGCTACGCAGCTCGGCAATGGAGGCAAAGGATTTGACGTGAAAGCCGTAACGGGCTTTGACCTTTTCGGCGATCAGGCCCACCTTCTCGGGGAGGTCCTGCTGGTCGTTGATGTATCCGGAAAGAAAATCGCTCTGTTTTTCGAAGCCGGCAGCCTGGATCAGTCCGTCGTAGTAGGAGGGGTTGTAAGGGATGCCCATCGCCGGACGGTATTCAAAACCTTCCACCAGGGCCCCTCCGCCTTCCACACCCACCAGGCCGCGCGGGCCGATGATTTCATCCAACCCCCGGCTGTGTGCCCATTCAAAAGCCGCATCGAACAGGGCCTGGGCGGCCTGGTCATCTTCGAAAACTTCGAAAAAACCAAAGAAAGCCGTGTTCGCCTGGCGATAATCGTTGTACAGGCGATTATCCATCACTCCGATACGTCCCATGGCCTGGCCGTTGTGCTCTACCATGAAAAACGCCGCATCGGAATAACGATAATAGGGATGGCGTTGGCGGTCTAATGCACGTACCGCCTGCCCCTCAAGGGGAGGTACCCATTGGGGAATATGACGATATATTTCAAATGGTAAATGGACAAATCCCCGCACATCCCGGGGATTATCGAGTTCGATTCGACGGGTCTCCATAACGTCCTGCGGATTTAATTTTTATAACAAAATTTTATTTATTGTAACTGAAAAAACATTTAATTTATTAACGGATCGTAAAATCTGATTTCAGTCACATGAAAGGATAACACCGCCGCCGGAAAATAGTAACGATTTTTTGGCTATGGTCCGGAGGGCGGTGAGGACCGGCCTCTCTCATCTCGGGTTGCGGATTAATCATTCTTCATCAATGCCCGGGAAGTCATCGGTCGCTTCAGGCTTCCCCTGGAACAAGTCCGGCCCGAACCAGGCAGACTGCCCTGGAGTTTAGCCGTTAGCCACCTTCCAGGGCAGTCCGTCGTGTCAGCGTGGAAATGCGTTTAAAACCAATCGCGTTTGACGAAAATCACAACCACCACTGTGGACAACAATATCGCCACGGCCAGGATGGCCAGATAGGCCCAGGGCTGGTTCTGAAAAGGAAATCCCACGTTCATACCAAAGAAGCTGGTCACGATGGTAGGCAGGTTCAGCACGATGGTCACCGAGGCCAGAAATTTCATCACCACGTTCAAATTATTGGAGATGATCGAAGCAAAGGCATCCATCATCGAACTGAGAATGTTGTTCGAGATGTTGATCATTTCGATAGCCTGCTGGTTCTCGGTAATTACGTCTTCCAACAGGTCTTCATCATCCGGATACATGTGGAACAGCTGTCCCCGCTGCAAGCGCTCCAGCACCAACTCGTTCGATTTCAGCGCCGTGGTGAAGTACACCAGGCTTTTCTGATACTTGAGTAGCTCCATGACCTCTTTGTTACGCATCGAGGCCTGCAGCTGGTCTTCCAACACATCCACGGTCTTGTCGATTTCACGCAAATAGGCCAGGTATTTGTTAGCCGTGTTCAACAGCACCCGTAAGACAAACCGGTTGCGCTTGCTGGTAGACAGCCCGCGCACCTTTCCACCCGCAAATTCCTGAATGATTTCGTTCGGCCGTCTACAGACCGTTAAGATAAAGTTCTCGGCCAGTACGACCCCCAGAGGAATGGTCGTAAACGGGACGTCAACGCGCGTCCCCTGGAAGTAAGGGATACGGATCAGGATGAGCGTCGTTCCATCGTCCTCCCGTTCGGTGCGAGGGCGCTCATCGATATCCAGGGGGTACGTGATGAAATCCATAGGGATGCCCAGGTGGGTAAGCTCTTCGATTTCATCTGTCGTTGGGTCGATTACGTTGATCCAGACACCACTGGTCACTGTTTCCAATTGCTCTAGACCGTTCTCGGTGCTTTTTAAATAAGTAATCATGGTCGCACCTCCTTGACAGGGTGGAATCTGTGCTCCTGAGAGCACCTAATTTTACCTCGCTTGGTCTAAAACAGCCGGTTCTCGGGTAGAGCAAAATTTTT
>JAAZNB010000308.1 GCA_012798515.1 Chloroflexota bacterium | reverse complement strand
TGCGCCTGCCCTGGGAAGAGCCCCCATCCCGCGGGGGGAACGGAAAAGGAGCCCCGGTCGACCTGGAACAGGTCCCCGAGATCTTCGATACCACCGACGCCGCCGCCGCCACCCGCCCCATGCGCGCCCTGCCGCGCGAAAGCGAGGAGCCGGAGTTCAAGGGCTATGGCAGCGGCTATACCTGTGTCTTGATCCCGCGCAACCCCCAGCAAGTGCTGAGCGGTGAGATCAAGCAGCAGCTGGAAGCCTGGCTGCCCGGCCTGGTCTCCTCCTTCGGCTGGCGCCTGAACGACCTGTTGGTGCAGCCCCAATACCTGCAGTGGACCGTGTGGGTCTCGCCCGCCGTCACCCAGGTCAACCCGGCGCGCATCATCAGCAAACGCACCTCCCAGTTCATCCTCAAACAATTCCCTGAATTGAAAGAGGGCCTCCCGGACGGAAATTTCTGGGAGCCCGGCTATCTGATCGTCAGTGGTTCGCAGCCGCCCACGCCGGAGATCCTGCACAGCTTCATCCAGCAAACGCGCAGCCGCCAGACCCGCCAGCAAGCCGGGGAGATCGACCGACCAACCGATTCCTAAACCGCGGAGCATCTGAATGCCTCCCATTCTTTACTTGATCGACGGCCATGCGCTCGCATACCGCACCTATTTCGCTCTCACTGCCAACGGTGGGGGCGAGCGCCTTCAAACCCGCGCCGGTGAACCCACCGCCGGGGTATACGGTTTTGCCAGCGTCCTGCTGCGCCTGATCGAACAGGAACATCCCGAGTTCCTGGCCGTGGCGTTCGACACCGGCAAGACCTTCCGGGACAAGCTGTTCCCGGCCTACAAGGCCACCCGGGCCAAGATGCCCGACGACCTGCAAATCCAGATCGAGCGCATCCGCCAGCTGGTAGACGCCTTCAACCTGCCCCGCCTGGAGGTAGAAGGCTTCGAAGCCGACGACGTGCTGGGCAGCGTGGCCCGCCGGGCCGTGGAACAGGGCTTCGGGGTCAAGATCATCACCGGCGACCGCGACTTGCTGCAGCTGGTCGACCAGCGCATCATCGTCAACCTGGCCGGTTTCAAGCTCTCCGATTCGCGCGACTACACCCCCGAAACGGTCAAAGAGCACCTGGGAGTGCGCCCCGACCAGGTCATCGATTACAAGGCCCTGGTGGGCGACACCTCCGACAACATCCCCGGCGTGGCCGGCATCGGCGCCAAAACCGCCGTGACCCTGCTGGAAAAATACGACACGCTGGATAACATCTATGCCCACCTGGACGAGCTGACCCCCGGCCTGCGCACCAAGCTGACCAACGGCCGCGAGGCGGCCGACCTGAGCCGCGACCTGGCCACCATCCGCACGGACGTGCCCCTCACCCTGAATCTCGACCTGGCCCGCACCGACCGTATCGCCGTACCGCCCATCGAAGAGCTGTTCCGCCAGCTGGAGTTCCGCACCCTGCTGACGCGCATGCAAGAGGTCCTGGCGCCCGGCATCCCCGGCCAGGATGGCCAGCAGCTCAGCCTGTTCGGGCATGAGGTCAAACAGATCCACAGCGTGGCCGAGGGCTACGCCCCCACCACCCACGTGGTGGACACGCCCGAAAAGCTGGCCACCCTGCAGCAGGCCCTGGCCGCCGCGGCAGTCATCGCCTTCGACACCGAGACCACCTCCACCGACCCCATCCAGGCCGATTTGGTGGGCATCTCGCTGTCCGTGCAGCCCGGTGAGGGCTACTACATCCCGGTCGGCCACCACAACGGCGATCCACAGCTGCCCCTCGCGGTCGTCCTGGCGGCCCTGCGCCCGGCCATGACCGACCCCCACAAGGCCAAGGTCGGCCACAACTTGAAATTCGACTACCTGGCCCTGTCACACGCCGGGCTGAAGGTCACCCCGCTCAGCTTCGACACCATGATCGCCGAGTGGCTGGTCGACCCGTCCTCGCGCAGCCTGGGGCTGAAAGCCATGGCCGAGGACTTTCTCAACGTGCGCATGACCCACATCGAGACCCTCATCGGTAAGGGCAAGAGCCAGATCAGCATGGCCGAGGTGCCCATCGCGGCCGCCGCGCCCTACGCCGCCGCCGACGCCGAGGTCACCCTGCGCCTGCAAAGCGTGGTGACCGAGCGCATGGAGCAGCACCAGGCCACCCGCCTGTTTCACGAGATCGAAATGCCCCTCATCCCCGTCCTGTGCGACATGGAAGAGGCCGGCATCGCCCTGGACGTGGCCTTCTTCAAACACATGGCCGGCGAGCTGAACCAACGCCTGGTAGAGATTGAAGACCAGATCTATACCCTGGTAGGCTATAAGTTCAACCTCAACTCCACCCAGCAGCTGTCGCGCGTGCTGTTCGAAACCCTGCAGCTGCCCCCGCCCGACCGGCGCCGTCGCACGGCCAGCGGGCACTACTCCACCTCGGCCGAGGTGCTCGAAGAGCTGCGCGGCCAGCACCCGGTGGTCGACCAGGTGCTCGAATACCGCGAGCTGGCCAAGCTCAAATCTACCTACGTGGAGGCGCTCCCCGCCCAGTTGAACCAGGCCACCGGCTGCGTGCACACCTCCTTCAGCCAGACCGGCTCGGTGACCGGGCGGCTGGCCTCCTCGGAACCCAACCTGCAAAACATCCCCACCCGCACCGAGATCGGCCGGCGGGTGCGCAATGGTTTCATCGCCAGCCCCGGCAAGGTGCTGCTCTCGGTGGATTATTCCCAGATCGAGCTGCGCATCGTGGCCCACATGTCCGGCGACGAAGCCATGCTGGCCGCATTCCGCGCCGGCCAGGACATCCACACCGCCACCGCCGCGGCCATCTACGCCATCGCTCCGGCCGAGGTCAGCAAAGAACAACGCCGCAACGCCAAGGGCATCAACTTCGGCCTGATCTACGGCATGAGCGCCTTCGGCCTCACCCGCCAGACCGGGCTGACCCTGGCCGAAGCGGAAAATTTCGTCAAAGCTTATTTCCAGCAATTCCCCGGCGTCAAAACCTACCTGGACGGCATCCGCCGCCAGGCAGCCCAACAGGGGTACGTGGAAACGCTGCTCGGACGGCGGCGTTATTTCCCCACCCTGCGCACCGAATCCAATCCCAACATTCGTAACCGGGAAGAACGCGAGGCCATCAACGCCCCCATCCAGGGCACCGCCGCTGACGTCATGAAACTGGCCATGATCCGCGTCTCCCCGGCCCTGCGCCAGCGCAACCTGGCCGCGCGGCTCCTGCTCCAGGTGCACGACGAGCTGCTGCTCGAATGCCCCCGGGAAGAGCTGGAAGCCACCGCCCAGGTCGTGCAAGAGACGATGGAAAACGCCTACCAGCTCTCCATCCCGCTCCTCACCGAAGCGCGCTGGGGCGAGCATTGGGGGTCCCTCCAGGTTTTGTAGATTGTCATCAAGGGAAGCGGCCATTATGACGGGAAACCAGCAAGCGTTCCAAAAAGCCATGAACCAGGGCCATTCGGCCGCCTGGGATCAGAATTGGGAAAAAGCCACCGATTATTATCGCCAGGCGCTGCAAGAATTTCCCAACAACCCCAACGCGCTGAACAGCCTTGGGCTGGCCCTGTTCGAGCTCCAACAGTACGAGGAATCCCTGGTCTGCTATCACAAAGCCGCCCAGTTATCCACCAATGACCCCATGCCATTGGAAAAGATGGCCCGCATCTACGAACGCCTCGGCCAGCTCCCGGAGGCTTTCAAGACCTCCACCGAGGCCGCTGAGCTGTACCTCAAGGGGCGAGACGCCAACAAAGCCATCGAAAACTGGCTGCGCGCCCTGAGCCTCAACCCGGACCACCTGCCGGTGCATACCCGCCTGGCGATGGTCTACGAACGCCTGGGGCGCAAGGACGAAGCCGCCAGCGAGTACCTGGCCGCCGCCAGCCTGTTACAGCGCATGGGCAACCTGACCAAGGCCGCCCAGATCGTCGATTACGTGCTGCAATTCGCTCCCCACAACGCCGAAGCCAAGCAGGCCGTGACCATGTTACGCAACAAGCAACTGCTGCCCAAGCCGGCCCGCCCACGCGGCGGCACCGGGCCGGTGCGCATGGCCGAAGTGCGCCAGCTGGAACAGCAGGCCGACGCCGAAAACAGCATGATGGACCCCATCGCCGAGGCGCGCAAGCGCGCCCTGGTGCAGCTGGCCGAGCTGCTCTTCGAGCAAGCCGAAGACGAGGCCCCCTCCGGCCAGGTCAACCGCCGCGGCTTCACTTCGCTGACCCGCGGCACGGGCGGCCTGTCCTTGAGCCGCGCCGAGCGCACTCGCGTGCTGCTCTACCTGGGCCAGGCCATCGAATCCCAGACCCAGGGCCAGAACAACCAATCCGCCGAAGAGCTGGAGCGCGCCGTCGAGGCCGGCCTCAGCCATCCGGCCGCGTATTTCGACCTGGGTATGCTTCTACAGCAGTCCAACACCCAGAAAGCCATGGGCTACCTGCAAAAATCGGTCAAACACCCCGATTTTTCACTGCCCAGTTACCTGCTCATGGCCCAGATTTACCAGCAGGAAGACAACCTGTCCTCGGCCGCCTCTTGCTATCTCCAGGCCCTGCGCCTGGCCGATTCCGAGACCGTACCCAAAGACCAGGTAGACGAGCTGCTCCAGCTCTACGAGCCGGTCATCGAGGCTCAGTCCCGCCAGACCGACGAAGCTGCCCTGAAGCGCCTGTGCGACAACGTATCCTCCGAGCTGCTGCGCAATGACTGGCGCACCTATCTCTACACGGCGCGCCAGAACCTGCCCGCCCAGCCCCAGGGCGCTCCCCCCCTGCCCCTGGCCGAGATGCTGCTGGAGACCAGCAGCCACCAGGTGGTGGAAATGCTGGCCCACGTGCGCCAGCTGGCCAGCCAGAACCACCTGCCTTCGGCCGTGGAAGAGGCCTTCTACGCCCTGCAATTTGCCCCCACCTACCTGCCGCTGCACACCCAGGTCGCCGAGCTGCTCATGAAAGAGGGCCGCACCCAGGAGGCCGTGACCAAGTTCCTCCTGGTGGGAGAGCTCTACAGCCTGCGCGGCGAGGCCGCGCAGGCTGTGCGCCTGCTCAACCGCGTCAGCCAGCTGGCGCCCATGGACCTGTCCGTGCGCCACCGCCTGATCGAGGTGCTCATCGACCAGGGCCGCACCGACGACGCCATCCGCCAGTATATGTCCCTGGCCGACGTGTATTACCACCTGGCCGAGCTCAACATGGCCCGCCAGACCTACGCCGCCGCCCTGCGTGTGGCCCAGCAGGGCCGGTCCGACCGCAACCTGACCCTCTCGATCCTCTACAAGATCGCCGATATCGACCAACAGCGCCTGGACTGGCGCCAGGCGGTGCGCATCTTCGAACAGATCCGCACCCTGGAGCCGGAGGATCCCGAGGCGCGCACGCGCCTGGTGGAGCTGAATTTCCGCCTCAACCAGGAGAGCGCCGGCCTGGCCGAGATCGAGAGCTTCACCGCCTTGCTGGAGAATTCGGGCAAACGCCAGCAGGCCATCGATTTCCTGGCCAACCTGATCCCCGAACGCCCCGAGATGCTCGAGCTGCACAAGCGCCTGGCCGACCTGTACATCCGCGACAAACAGATTCCCCAGGCCGTCTTGCAGCTGGACACCATCGCCGACGCCCTGCTCTCCGCCGGCAACCGCCCGGCGGCCATCGCCATCCTGCAGGCCATCATCCGCCTCAACCCCTCCAACGTGGCCGAATACCAGCAAGCCCTCACCCAGCTGCAATAGTCTCCCCGGCTATAAGACGACCCCCTCCTGCACCTCCCCCATTTTTCTAGAACAAAATGGGGGAGGAAACGCCCGCCCGGCGCGCCGAACCTGCCTTCCTGGTGCATTCGCTCCGCGGATGCATCCCACGCCGCCGCTCTGCGGCCGATGCGCAGGCGTGGCGGCGAGACGCCGCCCAGCACCCGCCCTGGAGATTTCCCCGGGCGCCTGACCGGGCCGGCCACAAACCCACCCCCTCCTGCACCTCCCCCATTTTTCTAGAACAAAAATGGGGGAGGAAACGCTCGCCCGGCGCGCCCCGCCGAACCCGGCCTCCGTTTGGCTTGACGCTGGCCGGGCTTTCGATTAGGATAATGTCATTCATGGAAACCAGGACCCCCTCCACCCCCTACGGCCTGCTGGCCGGGGACGCCATCGCTATCCTGGCGGTGACCCTCCTTGGCTTTGTCACCCACGACAGCAGCCTGGCCACCCCCCGCTGGTTGAGCACCTTCCTGCCCGTGTGCGCCGGGTGGGCGCTGATTGCACCCTGGATGGGACTGTACGACCCTGGCCCCCGCGACGACCCGCGCCAGCTGTGGCGCATCCCCCTGGCCATGCTGTTGGCCGCCCCCCTGGCCGGCTGGCTGCGCGGCTTCTGGCTCAATTCCCCGGTCATCCCGGTCTTCGTGCTCGTCCTCGGCCTGACCTCCGCCGCCGGCGTGCTGCTGTGGCGGGCCCTCTGGACCCTGCTCCTGGTGCGGAAACGCTGACATGGACGAAATTGCCTTGATGCTGGCGGCGCAAAAGGGCGACCTGGAAGCCTTCAACCGCCTGGTGCTCGCCTACCAGCAAATCGCCTTCAACCTGGCCTACCGGCTGCTCTCGGACTCGTTCGCCGCCGAAGATGCCACCCAGACCGCCTTCCTCTCCGCTTACCGCAACATCGCCAGCTATCGCGGCGGCTCCTGCCGTGCCTGGTTCTTGCGCATCGTCACCAACACCTGCTACGACGAGCTGCGCCGGCGTAAACGCCGCCCCACCACGCCTCTCATGCCCTACGAAGACGATTCAGACGAAGAGATCGAATCTCCCGCCTGGCTGGCCGATGGCAACCCCGGCCCGGAAAACCAGACCGAGACGGCCGAACTGGACCAGGCTATCCAGCGCTGCATCGACGATCTGCCCGAGGAGTTCAGGTCCGTCATTATCATGGTCGATATCGAAGGATTCAATTACCAGGAAGTGTCCGACGCCATCCAGAAACCGCTCGGCACGGTCAAAAGCCGGGTGGCGCGCGCCCGTCTTAAATTAAAAGATTGTTTACAAAATTACCGGGAACTATTACCAAATAATTACCGTCTAGAGGAAGAGAGCGACTCATGAACGGTAATTTATCCTCCCACGATTGGCAACTCCTCAGCGAATACCTGGACGGCGAACTATCGCCCCGGGACCGCCAGGCCCTGGAGCAGCGCTTGCAGCAGCAAGCCGAACTGCGCGCCGGCCTGGAAGAGCTGCGGACTACGCGCGACGCCCTGCGCAGCGTGCCTATGCGCCGCGTGCCGCGCAATTTCACCCTGACCCCCGAAATGGTCCAGGTGCGGCGGCCTGTCCTGCCGGGCCTGTTCAACGTCCTACGCCTGTCTTCGGCCGCCGCGGCCGTCCTGGTCATCCTCACCTTTGTATGGCAGGCCCTGCCCGGCACACCGGTCAGCACCTTCTCGGCGCCCGCCAGCCAGGTGGCTATGAGCGAGGCCATGCAGGACAGCGCCGCCAGCAGCCCGACCCCGGAGATCGTCTTCTGGGCTCCCGCCAACGGGATGGGCGGCGGCGGTGGGGGTGGCCCGGAGATCATGGCCCAGTCCGCGCCGGAAGAAGCAGCCGGCAAGGCCGCTCCGGAGACTTACAGCGGCGACCAACCCCTGCCCACCGTAGATGCCATGCTGCTGCCCGAGGAAGCCGAACAATCCCCCCAGGATGAACTTGAAGCGCCCGAAATGGCGCCTCAGGCCACCCAGGCCCTCGAATCCGCCGCCGGGGCGGCCCCCCTCCCCGAACTCTCCCCCACGCCCGCCCCCCAATCGATCCAGCCCGAGGAACCGGCCCGCGCCCTGCCCCCGGCCGGTGACGCCAACGACCTGATCCTCGGCATCGCCCCCGAGCAGGAGCAGGGCCAGCTGCAAGCCACGCCCGTCTCCCCGGCCCTCCAGCCGCGGGGCCGCCAGCTGGTCTTCAACCTGGTTCCCTTGCAGATCCTCCTGGCGGTCATTGCCGTGGGCTGCGCCGCCGGCGCTTATTTCCTATGGCACAAGAACCGCCCGTAAACGACCGCCCCTTATGCTATTGCCCGTATTGCGGCAACCCGGTCGAGTACCAGCAGCGTTACGGTCTCGACCGGGCTGTGTGTCCCGCCTGTGGCTGGATCCATTTCCAGGACCCTAAGGTGGCTGTGGCGACCCTCATCTTCCAGGATAGCCAGGTGCTGCTCACCCGCCGGGTGAACGAGCCCTACCGCGGTTGTTGGACGCTCCCGGCCGGGTTCGTCAACGCCCACGAAGACCCCGCCGAGGCCGCCGTACGGGAATGCCTGGAAGAGACCGGGCTGCACGTCCAGATCACCGCCCTGGAGGGCGTCATCGGTGGGCGTGAACACGCCGCCGGCGCCGATATCCTCATCGCCTACCGGGCGGTGGTCATCAGCGGCGTTCTGCAGGCCGGGGACGACGCCGACCAGGCCGGTTTCTTCCCCCTCGACCACCTGCCCCCTCTGGCTTTCAAGACCACCTCCCGCCTGCTCGGCCAGGGGTAGCCCGCCTTCCCATTCCATCGAAATCCACCCCAAAAACAAACTGGGAGAGGAAAATAGCCCCTCCCGTGACCCTATGGCCTGGGGAAACCGACCTGGCGTAGGTTGGCTAGAGCGATCTGGCAAAATGCCCCCCTCCGTGGCGGAGGCAGGCCAGCGTGGCGCCCCGGCCGGCCCGCACCGGAAGCGAAAGCCAACTTTCACCGTCCGAGCGGACCTCTGGGGGATGCCCCGAGGCGGTGTAGGTAAGCCGTTCTGCGGCCTGGGGGAAACCGACCCGGCGTAGGTTGGCTAGAGCGATCTGGCAAAATGCCCCCCTCCGTGGCGGAGGCAGGCCAGCGTGGCGTCCCGGCCGGCCCGCGCCCGGAGCGAATGCCAACTTTCACGCTCCCAAGCGGATCACAGGGGGATGCCCCGAGGCGGTGTAGGTAAGCCGGCGTTCCTCGCTAGCCGTGTTCGGTCGGGCGCACCCCATTCGGGGCGTTGTCATGGAAGCCCGACCTGCTAATTGAGGTGGGGATTCACGCTCCCAAGCGGATCACAGGGGGATGCCCGAGGCGAGGTGGGTAAGCCGGTATCCATTGCCGGCCGTGTTCGGTCGGACGCACCCCATTCGGGGCGTTGTCATGGAAGCCCGACTGGCTAATGAAGCAGATACTTTTCTTTTTGCAGAGCAGGCTTCCACGCCTGCTCTGGAGATTTACCGGGAGGCCCGCCATGGAATGCGCCCTGGCGAGATAGGCCCTCACGCCGGGCACGGGCCTCTTTCTGCTTGCCGGGGGGTGTTCATCCACGGTGAACGGTCGGGCGTGGAAGCCCGACCTGCTGAAAAAAAGGGACGGTCGGGCGCATTCCTGTGGGGTGTTGTCGTGGAACACATCTGTCATTGCGCGCCCCCGGGAAGTACGCCCGGGGGCGCGGCAATCTCCACCCTGGGGCAGGGGCTCGGCCAGGTGTGGGGAAGGCACGTTGTTGATTTTCTGCCTGCGATGGCCCCTTCATCCACGGTGAACGGTCGGGCGTGGAAGCCCGACCTGCTGAAAGAAATTGGCCATTCTTACCCCCAGCGGGGCGTTGTAATGGAAGCCCGACCTGCTAAAAAAAGCCGCGCCCCGGCGTAGGTCGGCGAGAGCGGTCCGGCAAATCGTGCTCTTACGGGGCGGAGGCAGGCGGCACGGGTGTAGGGTGACCGCTTCCACAATCCATGCACGCCCGATGGCCAACCAGAACCCATCCTGACCCGGTGTCAGCGCATCTACCGGGGGTCAAATATGGTAGAATAAAGTTAACCGCACGTTTGTTCTGGTAATTTGCGGCGCGGCGCGCCGCCTCAAGGATTGCAAGTGCCAAAGTCCGTCTCTAAAAACACCAGGTCCACCTCCGCCAGGGCCAACAGCCGGCGCCCCGCGAGCGCCAAGAGCAAACCGGCCGCCGGGCGGCGCACTACCCACACTGCCCAGCGTAGCGCCCCGGCTCCTCGTTGGAGCTGGCAATCCCTCTCGCCCGAGCGCAAACTGGACGTGGCCGGCGTGGCCCTGGCCATCGCCGGGCTGCTCACCCTGCTCAGCCTGCTCTCCGGCCAACACGGCATCCTCACCCAATGGTGGGTAGACACCCTCTACCAGCTGACCGG
>JAAZNB010000307.1 GCA_012798515.1 Chloroflexota bacterium | reverse complement strand
GCGGAGATTCCTCAGATTTGCTTCGCAGCGTAGACGCTAAGCAGCAGTTTGATTTTAGCCCCCTGGTTGCATTTCCGGCAAGGGCCAGCGGGCCAATCCCGCTCCTCCGCCGCGGAGGCCGGCGGCCCCAGCCGGACCGGCCGGAAAGCGCCTGGAGCGAAAGCCAACTTTCCTGGTCGCGAGCGGGTCATTGGGGGTATGCCTGAGGCGGGGCGGATGAGCCAGCATCCCTGGCCGGCCGTGTTCGGTCGGGCATACCCCTGCGGGGCACTTTGGAAGCCCGACCTGCTGAAAGAAGGGGCTCTTTCCTGGCCCATACGCTCTGCGTGTGGGTCTCCCCCCCGGCGCTCCGCGCCTTTCCCCGTGGCCGGGGCGTCTTCCCGAGCGGATCACCGGGGCATGCCCGAGACGGGGCGGGTAAGCCGGCAGCCCTGGCCGACCGTGTTCGGTCGGGCGCACCCCTAGCGGGGCACTTTGGAAGACCGACCTGCTAAATGAAGGGGGCGATTTCTTTCCTTCCCTATTTTTCGTTTGAAAATGATGGGGGTGCAGGCGGGGGTGCTCTGTGGACGGTCCGGCTGCGTGCAATGCCGGGACTTCTGCGCTGTGCTCCGGCGCCTAATGGCCGCAGAGCGGCGGGGAGGGCGTGCGACGCGGAGCGTCGCACGAGGGAAAGTCACACGAAAGCAGTGGGAAAGGGTGTCAATCCCCCGGGTTGGCGGGGAAATGCTGCTGCAGGTAGCTTTCCAGGCGAGCCTGCATGGCTTTCAGCCCGTCCAGGCGGGCGAAGTAGCGGCCCAGCTCCTCGTCCAGGACTTCGATGGCTTCCAGCAGGATGAAGCGGGGCGGATCTTGGGCCAGCAGGCCGTCGATGGCCGCCTGGGCGGCAGGCAGGTCGCCTTGTACCAGGTAATAGGCTGCCAGGTGGTACTGGTCGCGCAGCGTCCAGGAGGGGCCGCCGGCCCGGCGTTCGGCCCGATGGATGGCCTGGGTGACGTAGTCCCGGCTGGTCCCGGGGTTCTTCAGGGCGGCCTGGGCCAACGCGCCGGAGAAATAGGCCTCGGGATCGGCTTCATTGACTTGGATGGCGCGGATAAACCAGTCCAGGGCTTCAGACGGGCGATCCAGGGCCAGGTAGGTTTCTCCCAGGCGATTGTGGATCCACAGGTTGTGGTAGCCCAGCTGGTAAGCCTGTTGGAAATCGGCCAGGGCCTGCGGCAGGCGTTTCAGACAGTAATACGAAAGACCACGGTTGGCGATCACCCAGCCCTGGTTCTTTTTCAGCCTGAGCGAGTGATTGTAATCGGCGATAGCCCGTTCGTACTGGCGCATATTGCGGTAAACCTGCCCGCGGCAGGCGTATGCCTCCGCGTAACGCGGATCCAGCCGGATGCAGCGGTTGGCGTCGGCCAGGGCCTCGGGCAGCAGGTAGACGTTCTTGTGGAACACGGCCCGTTGCAGGAGAACCTGTAAATTGCCCGGCTCGCGCTCCAAAGCAGTGGCATAAGCTGCACGCGCCTCGGTCAGGTGGAAAAAGGTCTGGTAGGCCTCGGCCAGCAAGGCCCACGCGGCGGCGTTTGCAGGCTGCCGGCAGGTCAGCGCTTCGAAAAATGCGATGGCTTTTTCGTCCTGCTGGCCTTGTTGGTAGACGTCCAACAATCCCCGGTAGGCGTAAGGATCGTTTGGGTT
>JAAZNB010000027.1 GCA_012798515.1 Chloroflexota bacterium | reverse complement strand
GTCAGCATAAAGGTCGATTGGTCGTTGCCCCGGTTGGAGACCTGCATCTCAACCTGGGCATACGGGCGGGTAAACGCGAGGCTCTTCTGGCGCGGTGAGACGTCGCTGAGGTTATATTCGTAATATGGGGCGATCTCCAGCCCGGCATCCAGCACCGTCTGCCGCCCGGCGTGGTTGAGCGAAGTGATGACGAAGCTCAATGGGTGCGTTCCGGCCGTGCTGGCCGGCCGGCGTGGCGGGGTGATCTCGACCACCACTTCTGCCCGCCCGCCTTCGTACAGGTTGACGTTGGACGGCGAAACCAGCACCCATTCATCCGGCACGCCCTCTACCGCCACATGGAAGGTGGAGACCACCTGGCTGCCGTTGGTCAACGTGAGGTTGAAAACGGCGGTCTGTTCCACGCTGACCTGCGCCGCAGTGCGGTCGAGCACGGCCAGGATGACTTCGTCCTGTATGCTGCCCCTGGCCGCAGGCGTAGCGCGGCGCGGTGCGGGAGCGCCTTCCGGGGCCGGGCGCGGCGCAGGCGCCGCAGCGGGCTGGTAGCCCACGTCACTGACCCCGGTGAGGGCCTGGGCGGCCGCCGCCAGGCGCGGCGGTTCGCCATCCACCGCCGGATAGAGCTTGATGCGGTTGCCGCCCACCTGAATCACGTCAGAAGTGAGGATCTCGTACGACTCGTGCCCCGGGAGGGCCATGTCGTTCAAACGGACCTCCGCGTCGGCGCTCAAGGGAATGAGGTGGTATGGCTCGCCGCGGAAGTCGATCAGCATGTGGAACGGCTTGACGTCCACCCCCTCCAGAACCAGGTCGTTGGAGGGGTGGCTGCCGATGTTGACAAAGCCCCTTTCGTTCTGCAAGGGAATATGGTTCGAAGTAGTTTCAGGGTTATCCATATTCTCCTCTACACCGTACGCCAGAAATGCAGCAGCCACTGCACCAGGGCCGCCGACCACCAGGCGTTCAACGCCAGCCAGGCCAGGCCCAGGATGGCCAGGCCGCCCTTCCACAGCCAGGGAATGGCCTCGATGTCCACCTCACCGGCCAATTGGGCCGTCTTCAACAACGCCGGCGAAGGGAGGTCTTTCAACTCCACCGGCTGGCTGGTGACTTCGAAGGGGCCGCTCCAGGCCCGGAAGGGATTCTGCGGGCGGAAGACCAGGCGATAGGACTGGCTTTCTGCCGGGGCCAGGGGGAAGGTCTCGGTGACCTGATACGCGTAGGTCACCGCCCGGCGAGCCGGCATTTCTGCCACGGCTGCCTGTGCTTCTTCCACCGGGGCGCCGGTCGAGGCCGTCGCCTGGGTCTGGCCGGGCTTTCCACCCAGGCGTTTGACGTTCGACTCCAGGGAATGCGCCGAGGCCTGCATCCGCCGGGGCGCTGCGGTGGCGTCCGAAACGCCTTTTTGGCCCTGGCGGATGGCCGTTTCGAGGCGCTTGAAGGGCGCATTCAACGGAGCCGGCAGGATGGCCGCCAGCGAAGCGCCGATGTTGGCCAGGATGTTGGCCAATCCACTGGCCGCCTGGTACTGCTTGCGTGCTGCGGCGCCCTGTTTCTGCAAAGCCTTGCCGTCCGGAGAGCCGGCCGGCGAGGCAGTTTCCTCACCTGGGCGAGGCAGCGCCGTTTCGGGCAAGGCTTCTTCGACGTAGCGCACCTGTTGGATCGTTTTGACCGGCAGGGCGCCTTCGTTCCACAACCAGGCAACTTTGACCCGTTTTTCCAGCTCGCCCAGGTCGATCTTGAACTGGAACACGGTCTCCAGGTTGCACTGGCTGGTGATCTTGACCGGCAGTTCTACCGCCTGGCGTTTACGCAGGGCATTGAGAACGATAAAAGCCAGCCCCAGGCAGACGGCCAGGGCCACCAGCCCGGCCCCCAGGCTGGCCGCGGCCAGTCCGGCGTTGGCGATCCAGGGAGGCAACGCAGCGCTCAATTGGTCCAATCTCTCAACGATCATAACGGCTCGTCCCTCTTATCCAGAAAATCGCCTTGGCTGGCTTTCATCACCCGGGCCGCCGACAGATCCGGCCGCCCCACGCGGCGCGACGTCCGGCGCACCTGGCTTTCCCCATCCGCCGGCGCGGGTGAGGCCTGGGGCGGCGCAAGGGCGTCTTCCACCCCCTCGTCCGCCTGGGCCTCTTCTTCCACCGGCGCGGCCACTACCTCTGGCGCAAACAGAGGAACCGGCGGGGAAGAATCGAAATCGAAAAGCCCTGCTTCCGGCAGGGCCGGCTCTGCCGGCGGCTCGGGGGACGGCTCGCGCGCCGCGTTCGGGAACAACGCGGGCGCAGGCAGTTCTATTTCTGCCGGCGCTGCGGAGACGGGCTCCACGGCGGCCGGCGCTTCTTCTTCCGGAGGCCCGGCC
Organism: Chloroflexota bacterium; assembly: GCA_012798515.1. Classification (GTDB taxonomy): domain Bacteria; phylum Chloroflexota; class Anaerolineae; order Anaerolineales; family Anaerolineaceae; genus JAAZNB01. The sequence goes on along the minus strand of JAAZNB010000027.1, from coordinate 4,038 downwards.
TCCGCCGGCGCGTCCTGCCCGGGAAAATCGAAAGCGATCCGGTGGGCGTAACAAGGCGCCACTTTCAACGTCTGCTGGATGGATAGCACCCGCCCGGGGTAGGCCTCCGGGGCGGAGACCAGCAGGTTGAAGGTCTGCGGGCCGGCCTGGGGCAGGATGCCGCGATGAAAAAAGCGGATCTCGGCCGTCTCTTCCCCACCCGGGTAGATCAAGGGGGGCGGCGTGATCTCGTAACAGGCCTGCGGCAGGCCGCTCAGCTCGACGCGGAACTGGCAGGCGGCACTGCCCAGGTTTTGCAGGAACAGTTTCCCAGACAGGCTGCCGCCTACGCGCAACACCTGCCCGGAGAGCACCAGGCGCACGCCCATGGCTTTCTGCTGCTGTTCGCGCACCACCTGTTTCTGCACGTAGGTCTTGTGAATCTCGAACTGGAGGGTATAGGAGCCGATATGGATGGTTTCATCCCCATACACGTCCTTAAAACCACCGGGATGGATGGCGCCTTTTTGCGGGCCTTCCTCCAGGAGCACGTCTTCTCCCGAGAGGTTGACCAGGCGCAGACAGTCCTCGGTATCGTGGTTGACGATTTGCAGGTGATAAGGGGCAATCTGGGCGGCGTCGTTCAAACGAATGTGGGCGCCCTGGGCAGAACCCAACCAATGAATTCCCTCTTGAAGCTGGAACTGCCGCTGCCAGCCTTCTTCATTGACCAGGGTTGCGGTTACTTTGGTTTCCATATTCCGGCTCGCATAAATGATTTCTACAATGATGAATAGATGAGGGCACGCGTTAGCTCAGGGCCGTTGCGACCTGGCCGGCGCGGGGGGCAGCTGCCGGCCTACACCTGCGACAACAGGTAATTCAGCAGGTTCACTCCCCATTCGATGGCATCCCGGATCACGCCCCGGCTCACGGCCAGGTGCTGCATTCCGCCGCTCCACAGGCTGCCGTACACGCCGTTGGTGGCCAGCACCCCGGCTTCGTCGTACCATACCGTGGCCCGCTCCTGGGCCACACCGCCCTGCGGTGGGGCATAGAACAGGTGGGGAGATTGAAAGACGGCGTGGGCGGCCCCGGCCGGGCGCAGGCTGATCCCCGCCGGGCCGAGCAGTTCTGCCGGCGTGCCCTCGTTCTCCACCCGCTCACAGAACTCCAGCAGCACTTTGCCGCCGTTCTCCACGTAGCTCCGCAGGATCTCCGCCTGTCCTTTGTCCAGGCGAGCGGCCCGCGTGGCCACCAGGTAGACCAGGCCATAGTCGAACAGGCCCTGGTCCAGGGGGGTGTGGTTCTCGACGATCAACTGGAAAGGGCTCACCGCGGCCAGCGGGCGGACCAGGCGGTTGAGCCCCAGGTGGTAATTTTGCTCGGGCACGTCGCCCAGGTAGCTCACCCCGGCCAACACCTGTTCCGGCTGCGGCGGGCACACGTAGCGGCGGAAACGCAGGTCGAGCGCATTGGCCCCCGGCGCAGCCGGGTCGGCGGCATCCGTCACCGGCGCATCCACCGGCAGGCGGTTCAGGCGCGCCAGCTCGACGTGCGGGGCATCCACCTGGTCCGGGCGGGCCACGATGACGAACTCGTCCTGCATGTAGGTGGGTGCGTTGCTTTCCTGGCCCTCCGGCGCCGGGGCCTTCACCTCACGGTGCAGCAGCAGCAAATACAGCTTTCCATCGATCTTCTTGCCCAGGTCATAAGCCACCGGCTCGCTCAACACAATCATCTTCCCGCTGTCGTCCAGGGCCACCCCGGGCAAGACGTATACGATGCTATCAGGCGGGTCACTGGCCACCACCTCCAGGCCGGAGACGATCCCGGTCCCGTGCACAAAATATTGGTGGGCATTGTGCAGCTGTACGTGATAGCGGTGCGCCTCGTCCCACACGCCGGCCGTGATCGACATGCCATCGTAGGGCAAAATGCGTTTCCTGGGATAGAGATCAAAATTACTCTTCATCGGTTTAAGTCCTCTGTCAGCCCTATACAGGTTGTATTTCCAGGTGATAAATGGTGTGCGCCGGCCGGAACAGATCGATCAGGGCCTGAATACGGCGGTAATACTGCTGCCGCAGCAGGCTCTCCTCGCCACCGTGCAAGGCGTGCTGCGCCGGCAAACGCACCACCACGTGAAAGGTGTGCGGTTGATTGTCCGTTCCCAATGCCACCTGGTATCCCAGGCGCGCCCCGGCGCCCAACACCAGGTTGTGATCGCGTTGCTCGGTCACGCTGACCTTGCCGCCGGTGTACTGGGCCAGGAAAGACTCCAGCGCCTGCTGGGTGCCCTTCAAAGCAAAGATGGGGGCAATATTGGCCAACATACGCCGCTGCGCCGCCTCGCTCAGGTTCTCGTCCAATTCGAGGCCAAACCAGGCGCCCAGCCAGGGCAAAAAGCCCGCCGGGGTCAGGCCGGGGTCGAAATAACAATCCACCTGGTCAATCTGCTGCGAGATGGGTTTCCAAAAGCTCTCCAGCAGCATCAAAAAGCGGTTGGTGAAATCGTCGCGGGTGTAGATCTCCGGCAGGTAGCGCAACATCTCGGCCGTGCGCTTCACCTGCACCTGCACGCCGCAAGGCTCGGCCAGGTTTCCCTGGCCGTCCACCAGCCACGCCCGGCAGAGCAGAGCCCCCTGGGGCGTCTCAGGCAGGACCCGGGCGCGAACGACCAGCTCGCTGCACAGCGAGGGCGCCATCCAGTCCCACTGCCAGTGCAGCAGGGTGGCCCCCGCCCGTTCGCCGGCCCACACCTGCTGGCCGTGATCACGGTTGCTCAACTGGAAGTCTTCCACCCGCAGCGCCGGGGGCAGCTCCACCTGCACCGAATAGCCGGGCGGAATGTCTCCAAAAGCCGGCCGCAGGTAGAACTGCACCGGCTCGGAAGGGTAGGTGTTGTAGCGGTCTGCCGCAAAGGCCAGCCGTTCCGTCTCAATCATGGCCATCCCTCCGCGCCCGGTGGGTTATCTCGGCCAGGTCCACCACGCTGACCTCGTGGGGCAGCGAGCAGACCAGCGCGTTCTCGGGCAGCCACAACATGGGTCCTTCCAGCGCTTCCAGCGGCTCTGGCGGGTCGATTTCCTCCAGGCGCAGGCGCTCGCGTTCAGGATCCACCGGGCGCGTGGAGATGTGCACGCTCAACACGTAGCGCACGCCGGGCACGCGCTGGATCAGGGAGGAAATTTCGGCCTGGAACAGGCCCCGGCCGAATTCCCAGCCGGCGCGGCCGTCATCGAACAGGGTGAGCAGGCCGGAATCCTCATCCAGCAGCGGGATGGGCGACAGGAAGTGCTGTAAACACTGCGCCACGCGCGATTGCACCACTTCCGGCAGGCTAAAATCGTCCACGGCGATCTCGGCGCACACTTTCACGCCCACGTACTGCGGCTCACGGACGTGGATGGATGTGGTCAGCAGACGGTAGCGGTTCAGGTAGGCAATGGCCTCCTGGATGAAGGTTGCCGGGAGGTGCAGGCGCGACAGCTCGCCCGCCAGCAAGGCCTCGCGCACGGCCGGCACCACCAGTAGTTCCACCGAACCCGGCTTGACCTGGGCCCCGTTCTCCTGCTGGGGAGACAGGCACTTGACCCGCGCCACGTTGCGGCTGAAGCTGCGCAAAGCCTGCTCGAAATCGGCGGCCGTGACCACCCGTTTCTGCGATTGGAGCTCGCGCTGGGCGCGCATCTTCAGTTCTTCCATGCTCTCCTGGTCCCGCCCGCCCGAAGCCCGGACGAGGTTGTTGACCCGCGCCAGATAAGCCACCGAAGTGGTCAGCGTTTGCAGGGTATTGGCCGGCACGTTGCCCCTGGCGCCGCCCCCGTAGCGGTAGGCGCGCATGCGGATGAGGCGCCCGCTCTCGGGGATGCGCCCGTACTGGCGCATCGTGCCGTCCGGCTGGCGCACGGCCGGGCCGAACTGCACCGTCCCGCTGGCCGGCTCGAGCATAAAGTGGCGGTCGTACAAGGTGGAGTTGGCAAAGCTCTCCACGCATTGCCAGGGCACGAAGACCACTTCGCCGCCGCGGAATTCCTCCACCTCCAGGGTCTCTTT
>JAAZNB010000306.1 GCA_012798515.1 Chloroflexota bacterium | reverse complement strand
ATTGCACAGCGGGCCGCTCAAGCGTTCCAGGATGGAGGTGTGGAGTAAAAAGGTGCGCAGGTGTTCAGGCTGGCGTTGGAGGACCTCTTCTACCAGGAAGTCCATGACATAACGGTGGTGGCCGGCAAAGTCCTGGATGAATCCGGAAGGGTCGGACCTGCCTTGCATGGAGAGGGCTGCCAGCTGGAGGCCGGCGATCCAGCCTTCGGTCCGCGCTTCCAACGCCGTGATGTCCTGTGCAGACAGCCCCAGCTGCATCCCCTGGTTGAGGAAGGCGGCCGCCTCGCCGGGCGTAAAGCGCAGTTCGGCGGCGCGCAGCTCGTTCAACTGGCCTCGAGCGCGCAGGCGGGCCAGGGGCAGCTGCGGATCTTCGCGAGTGGTGATCACCAGGTGCACCTGGGGCGGCAGGTGTTCGAGTAGAAAAGCCAATGCCTGGTCGATCAGCGGGGATTCGATGGCGTGGTAGTCGTCCAGGACGAGGACGAATTTTCCCGAAATGGTGAGCAGTTCGTTGATTAAAGCGGTCAGCACAGTCTCGGGCGACGGCAGCTGGGGTGTTTGGAGCAGCTCCAGGGCCTGGGCGCCCAATTCTGGAAAGCGCGTTTGCAGGGCGGCGACCAGGTGCAATAGAAAACGCCTGGGTTCATTGTCCCCTTCATCCAGGGACAGCCAGGCAACGTGCATTTGGGGGTGGGGGTGTTCAGGGTGAACAGGGGCCTGCCCGGCGGTGATCCATTCTACGGCCAGGGTGGTTTTACCAAATCCTGCGGGAGCAGAGATGAGGGTCAGACGCTGGTGCAGTCCCTCATTGAGCCGCTCGATCAGCCGGGGTCGGGAGATGGTGTTAGGTCGAGGCGGCGGAACAAATAGCTTGGTGGCCAGGATCGACATAGCCATGCTGCCCATTATAGCAAGTATAAAATCGCCCCGTCAAATTCAAGGGCGGGCCGACTGCAAAGGCCGGTTAAAAAACTATTGCGCAGCCAGGAACTGCGCAATAGGGACTAAAAACAGGGTAGACAGCGGGATCGTTCTGGCCCTGCTATTCTGCGAAGGTCAAAAGTTTGAACCCTCCAAAATCCTCGGCCATCTGGGCATAAACTGCCTTCCCCAACAGGGCCTGGTAGATTTCGTCGGCTTTTTCTTCAGGGTCGACGTCAGCAAAAGCGTCCGGATAGATGATTTTACCCAGGTAATAGCAATCGGCAATGGCCGTATCGAGATTAGCAGAGTAATAATTGTATGGCAGCTGGGCATAAACCCGGCCGCTCTTCATGGCCGTGAGCGATGCGTAGAAAGACGGGTTTTGCTGGTAATCTTCCATTACGGAGGCGTACCCGTTCTGATCGATGAAAATAAAGTCCGGGTCCCAGTCGATCAATTTCTCGCGATCGATCATCACCGAACCGGTCTTTTCCGTCTCGTCGACGACGTTTCTGGCCTGAATCGCGTTCAGCAGGGCATAATTCCCCTGGGTGCTTTCGATCCCGTGCGTTCCTTTGGATCCCAACCCACCCACGTACACGCTGGGTTTCTCCGCGTCGGGGATATCTTTGGTCCGGCCGGCCAGATCTTGCTGGTAATCGGCCAGCAAGTCGACCGCCGCCTGGGCCTTTTCTGCCTGTCCCGTGACCTGCCCGATCAGGAGCAGTGATTCATTAACTGCCGGGTCGAACAAGGCGGTTTTGCCGTAACTGATCACGATCACCGGAATGCCGGTCTTGGATTGCAACTCGTCCGCCATTGTGGCGTCGCTGGCATAGGTGCTGAAGATCACGTCCGGCTTGACGCTGAGAATTTTTTCCGGATCCGGGGCGTTGTTCGGCCCACCCTGGCCGATGATGGGCAATTCTGCCAGCGAAGGATTGGCAATCAGATATGGCCTTCCGATGGAATCACTGGTGTCCATCTCTTCGATGCCCACCACTTTATCCAGGGAACCGGCATAGACGTAAAGGCGCAGAGCGCCCGGCCCAATGGCGATCACCCGGTCCACTGTGGATGGAACGAGCACCTGGCGCCCCAACAGGTCGGTCACGCTGGCCTGGCTGGCGGCGCTAGGGGTAGGGGTTGCGCAGCCGCCTAGAAAGGCCAGGATGAGCATCAAGGCCACCATGGGCTGCAAGATAGATCGCGGCTTCATCGAAATTTCCTCCTGAGATGATAGTTTTGGGTTTGAATGGTCATCATCCTTATACCGGGATGATGACCTGGTTGTCTCCATGGGAAGCGATCACCACCGGCACCGCATAGACGGTCTCGATGTTCTCGGCCGTCATTACTTCGGGGCCGCCGGCGGCGTAGATGCGCCTGTCTTTGAGCAGCAGGAAGCGGTCGGCAAAGCGCAGCGCCAGGTTCAAGTCGTGCATGGCCACCACGGCGGCGATGCCGCGCTCACGTGTGATCTGGCGGACCAGGTGGAGGACTTCCAGCTGGTTTTTCAGATCAAGGCTGCTGGTGGGTTCGTCCATCAATAACAAATCCGGCTCCTGGGCCAGGGCCCGGGCGATCACCACTTTCTGGAGTTCGCCCCCGCTGAGCTCGTCCAGAAAACGCAGAGCGTAGTCGGCCAGTCCCAGGGTATCCAGGGCCTGGGATACAATCGCCATGTCGGCCTGGGTGATGTCCCAGCGGATGTAGGGTTTGCGGCCCAAGAGCACGGCGTTGAACACCGTGCAGCGCATGCCGGAACGCTGCTGCTCCACATAGCCGATGCGTTGCGCCAGGGCGTTGCGGCTGAGCGTGGTGAGGGGCTGATCGTCGATCCACACGGCCCCCGCGGCGGGATGCAGGATGCGGTTGATGCATTTCAACAACGTGGTCTTGCCGGTCCCATTGGTGCCCAGAACGGCCAGGACTTCGCCCTTCTCTACCGAGAAACTGGCCTCATCCAGCACCGGATGGCCGGGATAGTGAAATTGAATGCCTTGTACGTTGAGGATCATCGTCTTGAATACCCCTTCGCCAGCAAGAATAGGAACAGGGGCGCGCCAAAAAATGAGGTAATGGCACCCACCGGCAGCACCACCGGTGAGATCATGGTGCGCGCCAGGGTGTCCGAGAACAGCAGCAAGGCTGCACCGGTGACGGCCGAAGCCGGGATGAGGAAGCGATGGTCGGCGCCCAACACGCGGCGCATGATCTGCGGCCCGATCAGCCCGATGAAGCCGATAATGCCCATAAAGGAGACTGCCACGGCCGTGATCAGGGATGCGGCCAGCATGCCCCCGAAACGCACGTGGTTGACGTGCACACCCAGGCTTTTGGCCGTGTCTTCGCCGCTGTCCAGGGCGTTGTAGTCCCAGCGATGCAGCAGAAAATAGACCAACGCGGCGAGGGTCAAGACCGACAGGATGGCAACTTCTGGCCAGGACACGCGCCCCAGGTCACCAAAAGTCCAGAATACCATGGCCGCCACCTGCACATCCTCGGCAAAGTACTGCACCAGGGTGGAACCGGCAGAGAACAACGACCCAAAAGCTACACCGGCCAGCACCACCGACTCGGGGGAGAAGCCGCGCAGCTGGGCCAGAAGCAGGATGAGCGCCGTGGCGATCATCGAGAAGGTGAAGGCGGAAAGGGTGACCGTATAGGGGTTGTTGATAAAGACTGCATCGTGGGTATTGCTGTGAATGGTCCCGGCGCCGAAGAAAACGATGGCCAGGTTAGCGCCGAAAGCGGCGGCATGAGAGATGCCCAGGGTGGATGGGGAAGCCAGCGGGTTGCGCAGGCAGGTTTGCATGACGCATCCGGCCACGGCCAGGCCGGCCCCGGCAACGATCCCGGCGATGACCCGCGGCAGGCGGATATTCCAGACGATGATGATGTCGGAGGTGCCCGTTTGGGGTTGGAAGAGCGCCTGCAAAACCTGCAGGGGGTGGGTGTTGGCCGCACCGGCATTGATGGCGATGATTGCCAGGCAGAAAGTGAGGGCCAGCAGCCCGATCAGGATCCACCTCTTCTGAGCGCTCTGGCGTTGGAAGGCTTCTACCGACAGGCCGGCCTGGTGGCTTGCCCGAGAAATCTCATCCGCCATGCGGCTGGCCCTCCTCCTGCGGAGTGTGCCACCCCGTGGTCGCTGTGGGGATGCTGTCGATGGCCGGGGAGTAGGCCTTGATATCCAGCAGTGGGCTTCCGTCCAGGGCGTCTACACCGCGCACGATCAGGCGGTTGCCTTCCCGGCGGACCAGGTCGGCGACGCACAAAGCGATGGGATTGGGGCGGTTGGGCGAGCGGCTGGCAAAGACCCCGATCAGCTCTGGCCCGAAAGGCGTCCTGGATTGCAGGGTTTGGCGGTCGGAACGATCGCCCCAGTAAAGGACGATCACGTGGGAAACCTGATCGATCTCTTTTAGCCCGGCGGTAAATTGTGGGAAGACCTCGAGCGTTATTTCGTTATCGGACAGCCGGCCCTGGCGGGGCGCGTCTTGCCGTTGCATGTATGGGCTGTGGATCACGCCGATGGGGTTCAATTGCATGGGGGTTCTCCTTAAGTTTGATTCCGGATGTCTGCCGGGGATGCTTAAACCGGCAGCAGCATCTCGAAACATTCTTGACAATATAGCTTGCCTTCCAGCAGGTGCAGGCGGGTTTCCATAGTTTTCTCACCACAGCGTTCACAGGACACCGAATTGAAGATGCGCGCCCGGGATGGGATGTGAGGGGCGATGGCCTGTACCTCGACGATGTCGGCCAGGGGCATATTGAGGATCTTCTCGACTCGCTGCTGGCGGAAGCGGGCGGCGGCCTGCCGGTCGGCTGCACTGCCGGCGCCCTGGCGCAGGCGCTGCATCAACTCCTCTTCCTCATCCTGGGAGGGGCGCAGGGCTTCGGTTCTGACCAGGATACGCACGGCTTTGCCGTCGCTGCGGCGGATGAAGCGGAAGGCGTTCTTACCGTAATCCAGGTGGATCAGGTTGCCTTTCCCAAAGGTACACCCGGTGATGAACTGAATTGCATCCACGGCGCAGTTGTTGGTTTCTACCACGGCGACCACTTCCTCGTCGCCGGGACGTTCTCCCATTTCCAGCAAGGCCTGTTCGGCCACGCGGATACCCATGGCCAACCCGGGACACATGTGCCCGTGAAACTGCTGCACTGCGGTTACGTTTACAGCCATAGAGAATGCTCCTTATATTTGTTTTCGAGAACCAGGCCGGGCCATCTATCGCTCTCCGCGTTTGCTTCCCCGGCTCTCCTGGATAGGGCGCGCCGCCTGGCAGGATGACACGCCGGCCCGCAGGGAGCTGCTGTAGAATATTCACAGGGCCTGGTTCGAGGCACGGATCATTTTGTAAGTGGAGATGTTGAACAAACTGATTATAAGGCATTTATATGCAAATGCAAAGAATCGCATTATAATCTTGCTACCCAAAATCAATTTGAAAGCAGAATGGCATGCCAGAACCTAAATTCGAGATGCAAGCAAACGACATAGCGGCGGAGACGTTACCCCAGCGCCAGCAGATTCGGGAGATGGCGCGCGGGTTTCGCCAGGCGCAGATCCTGTTGACCTGTATCGACTTGGGCGTGTTCGAAGCCTTGAAAACCGGCCCGGCCAGCGCAGATGAGGTGGCTCAAACGACCGGCGCCAGCCTGCGGGGGATGGAGCTATTGCTCAATGCAGCCCGGGCCCTAGGGCTGCTGGAGAAGCAGGGTACGCTGTTCTCCAATACGCCTGTGACCACCGCCTGCCTGGTGTCCGACAGCCCTGCGGATCTATCGGCGGGCTTGCGCCTGGACGTCGCATTCTACCGGCGCTGGGGAAGCCTGGCCGAGGCCGTGCGGACGGGACGCCGTCCGGAGGAAAACCGGCGGGACGAACAGCCCTCCGGTTGGGTGCGAAATTTTATCTACGCCCTGTATAACACAGCCCGCCCGGTCGCCCCGGTCATCGCCGCGGCCCTGGCGCTGCCGGCGGACCGACCCCTGCGCCTTATCGACGTCGGCGGCGGGCACGGCGGCTACAGCATCGCCCTGGCGCAGCGTTACCCGCTGTTGCGCGCCACCGTGTTTGAGCTGCCCCGGGTTGTGCCCGTGGCGCGAGAGATCATCGCCCAGGCCGGGCTTGCAGAGCGAGTGACCGTGCAGGAAGGTGATTTTCAAACCGGGTCCCTGGGAAGCGGTTACGACGTGGCCCTGCT
>JAAZNB010000305.1 GCA_012798515.1 Chloroflexota bacterium | reverse complement strand
GCCGTGGCGTGATCCTCCCCTTGCAGCTCGAGCGGCAGGGTGATGTTGTGCAGCACCGTGCGCCAGGGCATCAGGTTGGCCTGCTGGAAGACCACCGCCACGCGCGGCGGGCAATCGTTGCACCCCAGCGAAAAACGTACCTCCCCATGGGTGGGCTCGATCAACCCGGCCAGGATGCGCAGCAGGGTGCTCTTGCCGCTGCCCGAAGGGCCCAAAACGCACACGAACTCCTGGGAGGCAACCGAGAAGTGGACGTCTTTCAACGCCCGCAGGCCGCCGTTCTCGTTGGCGAAGGTAACGCTCAGGTCGCATACTTCCAGGACAGGCGGCGCTTCCATTTACGGCTCCGGCAGATAATCGTTGGAATACACCTGGCTGAGGTCGACCGGTGCATCCATCAGGCCCATGTTCAACAGGACGGTCTGCATATTCTCCCAGGCCTGCGGCTCGGAATAGCCCAGGCGGGCAGTCTTCCAGGTCTCGATGGAGACGGCCAGCACCTCTTTCTGCACCGCTTCGTCGTCCTGGGACAGGTTCTCGACGTACTGCTTGCAGATCTCGTAAGCCCCGTCGGGGTCGGCAATCGTGTCTTCGATGCCCTTCAAAGTAGCCGCCACCATACGGCGCACCAGGTCGGGGTTCTCCTGCAAGACGGTCTCGTTGGTCAGCAGCCCATTGCCCACCAGCTGGATGTAATCCGACACGGCGATCACGTTGACGTCGTAGCCGCGGGCCTTGAGCTGTACGGGTTCATTATTAACGTAGATCGACGCGGCCTGGTCCTGGCCGGTGGCCAGGGACTCCACCTGGGTGTAGCCGATCGAATCCAGGGTCACGTCGCTTTCCTGCAGCCCGGCCGAATTGAGCAAAGCCACCAGGCCGATGTAATTGGCCCCATACAGACCGGGCAGGCCGATGCGTTTGCCCTTCAAGTCCTGCGGGGTGGTGATGTTCTCCTCGGCCAGCGAGACTACCCCCACCGGGTACTTCTGGTACCAGTCCAACACGTATACCACCGGCAGGTCCTGGGCCCGGCCCAGCAGCACCTGCTCGCCGGAGGCCATGGTGAAGGGAATCTGGTTGGCCCCCACCAGGGCCACCGAATCGGTCTCCATGTTGTAATCCGTCACCAGGTCGATGCCGGCCTCACGGTAATACCCCTTTTCCAGCGCCACGTAGACCGGGGCAAACTGTACGTTGGGGATGTACGGCAGGCGTAAAGAGACCTGATCCAGCGGGGCTTCCGCCGGCGAAGCAGGGGCCGCCTGCGGCGCACAGGCCGCCAACAGCAGGCTGACGACCAACAGCACGTAAAACGAAGTAGCTTTCACGACGTTCTCCTCGAAAACAAGTATCTATCCGAATAGTCTTTAACGATCCCCACAGGCCTACTGCGCCTCCTGCCAGTACAGCAGGCGTTTTTCGATCAGGATCACCACGCCATACAGCGCCAGGGACATGGCAACCAGGGTAAAGATGGCCACAAAAACCAGGGCCGTGTCGTACTGGCCGCGGCCGACGTTGATCATGAAGCCCAGGCCGCGGTCGGCGCCCACGAATTCGCCCACCGTGGCGCCAATGACCGACAGGGCTGTGCCGATGCGCAGCCCGCCCAGGATCACCGGCAAGGCGGCGGGGATTTCCAGGCGGGTGAGCGTCTGCCAGGTAGTGGCCTTCATCGAGCGCATCAGGTCGCGCAGGTTCTCCGGGACGGCGCGCAGGCCGACCACCGTGTTGACCAGCACCGGGAAGAACACGATCAGGCCGCTGATCAACACCTTGGAGAACATGCCCGATCCAAACCAGATGATCAACAGCGGGGCAATGGCGGCAATGGGGACGGCCTGGCTGGCTACCAGGTAAGGCGAAAGGATGCGTTCCAGGGTGCGGAAGCGGGCCAGGAAGTAGCCCAGCACGGTGGCCAGGGTGATGCCCCAGGCCAGGCCCAACAGCACCTCGGCCAGGGTGGTCAGGGCGTTGCGCAGCAGGCTGCCATCCGCAGCCGCCTGGAGGAAGCGCTGGAACACCGCCCCCGGCCCCGGCAGGATGAAGGCCGGCAGGTCCCACCAGGTGATGGCAGCCTGCCACAGGAGCAGCGCAGTGAGCAGCGAACTCAGCAGCAGCCAACCCTGGGCGCGCCGGATCTGGCGAGTCAGCGAAACCGAGCGAATTTGTTTTTGAATTGATCGCTCCATACAGAAAGATCCACCCATCTATTCCCGCCCATCCTGGGTTGGGCGGGAAAAAAAATCTGCCCTGAAGACGTCACTTCAGGGCAGAATCCGACCAGGCAAAGAGACAGACAAACAAAAACCCGAAAACGCGCGTTTTCGGGGCAACTTGTCACAGTCTCAGTTTACCAGTAACATTTTCCTTCTTTTATCCGGACTATACCGTCGACCCCGGAATTTCACCGGGTCATATGCTGTCGCATTCGTGGGTTTTGACCACCGATCGGGAATTGGGAAGCGTTTCCCTCACCCTGCCCCGAAGGAGTATTTGATTGTGAAAAGTAGTATAAGCGCGTTAAATAGAACTGTCAATAGGTTAACTTTTT
>JAAZNB010000304.1 GCA_012798515.1 Chloroflexota bacterium | reverse complement strand
CCCAGGTAAATTCCTGGGATATCCCGCTGGAGGGATGGCTCGTTGACGAAACTTTGCCCACCAAAGCCAAAGACCGGCCGGGTGTGCAAGGTGGAGAGCAGGGCGTCGAAGCGTCGCAGCGCGTGGGCGGATTCCTGCATGACTGCCGAAAGGATGATCATGGCCGGGCGTTCGAATCCGGCGTAATCGGCCAGGTCCTCCAAGGGGACGTTGGCGCCCAGGTATTCGACCCGCTGTCCCCGGCTGCGCAGCAGCAGGGCCAGCATCAGGCTGCCGATCTCGTGCTGCTCTTCCGGGGCGCAGCCGACGAGGATCAGGGGAGCACCCCGGCGTAGGGGCAGGACCTGCATCAACGAATGCAGTTTGCCCCGGATCAGGTTGCTGGCAAAGTGTTCGGTGGTGATTCGGATCTCTCCCCGGTACCAGGCTTCGCCGATTTGTTCCAGGGCGGGCGCGAGGATATCCCGGCACATGCTGTCCAGATCGTGGGTGGCGTGGATGTCGCGTAGCAAATCCCCGGCCTCGGCCTCGTTGTGTTTGATCAAAGCCTGGTACAGCTGTTGAGTCAGGACTTGTGGGGCGGCGTATTCGACCCTGGGTTGGGGGAGTGCCTGGCTGTGCGTGGGTATGGCCTCCGGCCAGATGCCCTTCCGCAGCATGGTGCGCAGCTCGCTGACCGCGCTGGAGATGGTTACCCCATGATCCACCCGGTGCTTGATCCATTGCAGCAGGGCAATGTCTCTGTCTGAGTACAGCCGGTAACGGTTTTCCGAACGGTGAGGAGTGAGCACTGCGTGCCTTCGCTCCCAGGCGCGCAGGGTGACCGGGCGAATGCCGGTCTGGGTGCACACGTTCTTGATGGTGTATCTCGGTTCGTCGGACAGATCGATAATCTGGGCCATGGTTTTCACTTTCTCCACAAATAAGGCGCATGGCCGGAACCGGAAAAGAAGGCAGTGGATTTATGGTTGGTTCTCCCGGCTGCGAGCACATGCTACAAACATTATACGGTGCAGCGAAAGAGATGACTGATTTTTATGGTCTTAAACATTATACACAAGCTGGCGGCGCTTCTCGCCCGATGAGCGGGCCGGCGCTTAATTGCAGTGCAAGGAGCAGAAGGACTGATATAATTTTGTGGGATATCAAGGAGGGGTCTATGGAAACAAAAGTCGATCGCAAACGAATCATATTTTATCTCAGCTTTGCATTTGGGATTGCCTGGTTGGCCGGCCTGGCTATTTATTTGACGGGGGGAATAGCCGGCAGTCCCAGTCTCATTCCGGGTACGAATATCAATCTGGCGGTAGTCCTGGTCGTGGTGCTATACATGCCGGCGCCGGCCCTGGCCAACGTATTGACCCGCCTGTTGACCCATGAAGGCTGGCAAAATACCTATTTGCGCATCAATTTTAAACGCGCCTGGCCTTACTGGCTGGCGACCTGGTTTGGGCCGGCCCTGTTGACCGGCGTTGGGCTGTTGGTGTATTTCTTGATCTTTCCCCAATACTTTGATCCTCAGCTGGGTGTATTGAACCAGATGATCCAACAACAGTACCAGCAATTGGGGCAGACGCCGCCCGACATCGGTCTGTGGACGATTGTGTTTGCCCAAACGGCACAGGCGGTATTGATTGCTCCCATCTTAAACGCCCTGCCAACATTCGGTGAAGAATTCGGTTGGCGGGCCTATTTGCAGCCCAAACTGATGCCTTTGGGGGCGCGCAAGGCTATTTTGCTGATGGGTGTGATCTGGGGTGTCTGGCACTGGCCGATCATTGCCATGGGACATAACTATGGCCTGGCTTACCCCGGGTATCCCTGGGCCGGGATGTTGATGATGGTCTGGTTTACCTTCATCGTGGGCACCTTCTTGGGATGGGCCGCTTTCCGTTCAGCCAGTGTGTGGCCGGCAGTGATCGGCCACGCGGCTTTGAACGGGATCGCCGGGATAGGCGTGTACATGACCCAGGGCGACCCCAATCCGTTGATCGGGCCGATGCCGGTGGGCATCCTGGGATCGGTTGGCTTTGCGGTGCTGGCTGCCATCTTGTACTTCTCCCCCAGGGCATTTGCACCTGTGGCGGAAGCCACCCACCCGGAGGCAGTCGCGACAGAAAATCCACCCCTGGATTAAACCCGGCCGGAACGCCGGCGGGGTGATAGAGCCGTTCCCTGGCCCTGTGCCGGGCGAACGGCTTTTTTTATACGCCGGGCAGGCTGTACGGATACTGCACCGGTTTACGCGGGGCTGCGGACGGACCGGACTAGCGCCTCAGGATCCCGAAAAAATGAAAGCGTCATATTGTTGACAGAGGGTGTCAGCAAATATGGGCTAGGATAGATATAGATAGATGATTTGTTCTATAGTGGGAGTAATCATGTTACATGAGCAAGTGGCCTTGGTTTCAGGTGGGGGAGATGGCGTGGGGCGGGCGATCAGCCTGCGGTTGGCCCGTGAGGGAGTCAGGGTGATCGTGGTCGACCGGGACGCCGGCGCGGCCGAGGAGACGGCCCGGATAATCCGGTCTTCTGGACGCGCGGCGGACGCGTGGGGAATAGAACGCAACGATGCAGCCAGCACACGGGAGGTAGTGGCCCAGGTGGTAGAACGCTACCGCCGGTTGGACGTGGTGGTCGATAATGACGTCCTGGCCGGAGGGGTGAGCCTGGAAGGTAACCCGGTTTCCTATTGGCGCCAGGTGGCAGACCGGCCGTTTGTGGGCCTGAAACGTTGGTCGGAGAGCGCTTTGCCGGTCATGCTGCGCCAGGGTGGGGGTCTGATCACCCTCCTGGCGCCGATGACCAGTGCGGTGGTGCGCGATGAGATCGCCATCCGGTTCGCCGGGGCAGCGGCGCATCCCGGCCGCTGGCTGGTATCCCGAAGGCCGGCCCGGGTGCGCATCAACTGCATTTGCCCGGGTTGGATCGAAACGCCGGACGTGCGCCGGGCACTGCAAGCCCTGCCGGCCCAGGATAGGGGCCGGCTGCCCTACCCGCCTCCGGCCACCATGATCCTGCCGCGCCAGCTGGCCAGCCTGGTCATTTTGCTCACCCGCCATGAGGAAATCGCCGGCCGGGTGGTCGCCTGGCCGGATGAAGGCGCCTGGCAGCTTTGAATGGGCGGCGTTACCGGCCGCCGGCGTGGATCAGCTCTTCTCTTCTGCGCCGGTAAGCGATGATGGGCCCATCGCCCTGGATCAGCTTTTCACCCAGGCGTAAATGGCTGCGTTTGGGCAATTGGGTCTCGACGATACGGCGGTCCTGGCGTTCGATCACCAGGTTGGCCAACCGGCCAGCCTGGTCGAACAACTGGCGCACCAGCGGCACCCGCACCACATTCTGGTACATGCGGATGTATAGCAAGGTGTTTTCATCGTCGACTGGGGCAAAGACAGCCACGATGTGCACGCGGTCACTGATCCAGTTGTGCCACACGTTGGGGTAGCGGAACTGTAATGAGGGCCGGCGGGCGGGCTCGGGCAGCTGGTCGGGACGCTGCGGTGCACGGCCATCATCTTTACGATTGGATACCCATAAGTTCAACAAGTCACACTCCGCCAACGAGCAGTCCCAGCGGGTCAGGGGCCCGTCTACCAGGGTACGCCGGCCGCGCCCAATTGTGTTGTGGTGGACGAAAGGCAGGTGGACCACGTCAAGCTGGTTCTCGATGGCCCGCGAGTAGTGCGTCTTCCACAGGTCGCGCAAGGTGGCGTAGCTCATCTCGGGCGTGATGGCGTCGAAATAACCAATGGGGGGCAGTTCCTGACGGGCTGCTCCCCACCACAGCCAGATCCAACCGAAAGCATCCTGTACCGGATAGGATGGCACTTGAAAGGCCCTGGGTGGGGGGACATCTTTTCCATTGGCGGGAATGAGCGTGCAGCGCCCGGCCGGATCGAAGCGGAACCCGTGAAATGGACAGGCTACGTCATTTTGGTGCACCTTCCCCAGGCTCAGGGCTGCACCCCGGTGGACGCAGCGATCTACCAGACAGGCGGGCTGCCCGTCCTCGCCGCGCCACAAGACCAAATTTTCTCCCAGGCGGGTGACGCCGAGGGGTTTTCCGGGCTTGACTTCACTCGATTCGAGGATGGCGTACCATTGGTTGGGGATCATGGCGGTCCTTTCTTCTTACTACCATTTACATGGCACCGGGACGGCAGGAAACGGGCTTAATCCACTAAGAACTATCTTATTTATACGGCATTTCGCGGCCCTTGAAAACGGGTTGGGATACCTCTTAAAAAACGCCCGCCAGGCGGGGGAGAAAAGATTTTTCACACTTTTTGTAAAGTTCCCACCTTGAGAGCGGGAACCCAGGGGGGTGACAGTACTTTTCACAGAAGAAATGTTTTCACGCCTTTACCCTGGCTCATGGCAATATGGGGCTTTGCGTAAAGCCAAAGGCATGATAATATAAAGTCTACGGACTGAAAAATTAAGCCTTTACCGGGCTTTCAGATTTCCATCGCACGCCTTCCCGGATTCTGTCCAACACCATCACTATACCCGCTGTCTGCGGAAAGCTTTGTCGTGCCGTCTGTCTCGCTGACAACGGCCAGCAAAGCCGGGCCAGGCATAATTATCCTCTTACCGTTTTGGACATGATGCTTATAGATAATCGAGTGGGGCAATATTTGCTATGGTTTCATTCTGTTAAACTGTTACTTATTGCGGGGCAAATGGAGGATTCGTATGGATGATATGGTTCAAGCCGAAAATAACCAGCTCGACCGACCCGAGCCGGATGAAGTCACTGTGTTGAAAAATGCTCGCATCCTGGACGTGATCCACGGTCGCTATCTGGATCCTGAGACCAGTATCTTCATCAAAAATGGAAAGATTGTCGCCCTCAGCGGGGATGAAACCAGCCTCATCGAACCGGACGTGGTGTACGATCTGCAAGGAAAAACCGTGCTGCCCGGCCTGATCAATTCTCACTGCCACATCTCTCGCGACCTGACGGCATTGCTGTTGAACCCCAAGAATATCAAGAATTATCGCCAGAATAAGCAGGCTCAGCTGGAAAAGTCGCTGGCTGAATGCCTGGAGCGCGGCGTCACTCAGCTGCGTGACGGGTACGCCGAAGACCTGCGCATCACCCGGGACCTGCGCCGGCGGATCGAGGAGGGCGAAATCCGCGGCCCGCGCATCCAGCAGGCGGTGGTGGTGACCAATGAAGGCGGCTCGTTGACCCCCCGGCAAAATTTAATGGAACGTTATACCTTTGGCAGAAACGGGATCCCCTCCCTGGACAACCATGACGTCAACTGCGGCGTGGTGGTCTTCCCGGTGCACGGATCGCCGAATAAGGTGCGCGAGGCCGTCAACCGGGCTATCGAAGAACGCGGGGCCGACTGCATCAAGATCTACGAAGACCGCGAAGCGGCCCCGACCAAGAAGTTGCAGCCTTTTGCCAGCAGCATTATGAAAATCACACAGATGCAGGCCCTGGTCGACCAGGCACGCCTGCGCGGCGTGCCGACCCTGATGCACCACGCCACGGTGGAATCTTTCCGCCGCGCGGTCGAGGTGCGCCCGACGTCCCTGGTGCATCTGCCCATGGACGAGGCCCTGTCGGAAGAGGATGTGTGCGATTTCGCCGGATCAGGCACGGTTTTGGAGCCTACCCTGTCTTTAGTCTACGGGTATGCGCTGCGCCTTGGAGATGGGGATGCGGGCCAGGATGAGCGCATGCGACAATTCGAGGAGTATCGCAGCCAGACGATCGACCGCCTGGTAGACGAGTTCTGGCTGCCAGAACTGTCGGATGCCATCCGGGAATACGTGACTCGCGTCGGGGATCACTCTTTGAAACAACTGGGCTCCTTGAATCTAACCCGCGTCTTCAAACAGTATTCCGACCGGCTCTGGAATGGTATCGATAACTTGAAACAATTGTGGGACGCCGGCGTGCCGATGGCGTGTGGCAATGACGCCGGCTCGGTCGCTATTTGCACCCCGGCCATGGTAGGGCACGAGCTGGCTTTGTTGGCCTATTTCCTCGGCGAAGACGCCGGGCGGGCGGTCGATGCGGCTGAACTGGTGCGTGCAGTCACTATCCGCGGCGCCCAGGCCTGCGGGCTGGAAGATTCTCTCGGCTCTATCGAGATTGGCAAAACGGCCGACCTGGTCATCATGGAGGGCGATCCCCTGGCCGACTGGCGCCGGTTGGGCAGCCGGGTGGATGCCCTGTTTATGGACGGTAAGCTGGTGGTCAATCACTGTGAGCTGGAGCCCAGGGTGGCCTACGTAGCGTGAAGCCAGCCCGGGCCGGCCGGCGCCAGTCGCAGGCTGGTAAACGGATTGATTGGCTCAGAATTTAGATTCCTAAACATTTTACCGGCCGGGTCCTGCCCGGCCGGCAGATTTTAAATCCACCCGCGGCCGGTGTGGGAAGGTGGCATACCCATGACCGGGGTGGGCAAGGGGGATTTTGTATGAGGATTTTACATAAACTTTATTGAAAATTCAGACCTGTTAAATTAAAAGTATATTACGGATATTTATTGGTAATTAGAAAGTAGATATCTGGTAGCCAGACCCGTCATAATGCAGTTCATCTTTATGGAAGGCAAATCTATGTTTGTTCAATCTTTCGAAGCGCTAAGCCAGTTCGCTGAAACGATCTTACCCGGAGATCACTCGATGGTACGGGAAGTCGAACTGGCCGAACAGCAGCCGAAGGTTTATGTCGAACGTTACGCATCACGATTAAGAAGGCGGGGAATGGTCACCCCGCAACCTGGGTTGGCCTTTATCGCCTTTGTGGACGGCCTGTGGGAACGGGGATATTTGAAAGAAATCAGCTGGCAGGAAGAACCCCAGGACCTGGTAGCCAATTTGCAGCCCATGATCGAGCGGGCTCTCCCGGGCCAGTTCGATTGGAGCTGGCTGAATTACGCCGTATGGGAAGATCAACCCACCGACCTGCTGCTGCGGGCGATCGGGGCGCGTTTATACCAGCAAGGTTACCTGCTGGTCTCCATCGATATGGATACGGATACCTACCCGGTCTTCCTGGTGCCAGCGGCGCAATGGGATGCCTGCCGGCGCCTGGCCTTGCAGGCCGGGCTGAGCCACCTGGAGTGTCTGGTAGGCCCCGACTGCTGATCGGTCAGCACCCATATAGAAGCACAATACACGGCCTGTGCGCCAGTAGGCTGCCCGCAGGCCGTGTTTTTTTACTTGGGGGTAGGACAGTACTTTTCATCGAAAAATGTATTGATGCGTTTACCCTGATTCCCAGAGCACAACTGATTACTTAAGGTTAATAACTATTGTATAATGGTATAAAAATAATCTGGGCGATTGACAACCGTGACCGGAGAAGTCTTCGCTCGTGAGATGAGAATTGGGATCGATTGGCATGAGAATCTTTTTCAGCCCGTGTGATGGCGGGGTTAGTGGTAAACTTATTTTGGGCGCGCTGATGGATGCCGGGGCATCCACACCCCGCCTGGGAGCATTACTGGCTGCGCTGCCGGGGGAGCCCGGCCTGGTTTTGCACCCGCAACCCGCGGCCGGGGTCCAGGTGGATTGGGTTTTCGCTTCTATCCCGGCTGATGTATCGATTTCCGAATGTTTGACCAGCCTGAAGAAGCCCGTCTTCTCGACGGGCGTGGCAGAGCCGGTGCGTAAAGTCCTGGCCCTGTTCGAACGAGTCAGCCGGCCTGCGGCTCAGGAGCCCGGCCGGGAGGCGAGGCTACCCGTGGCTGCCCTGGCCGAAATCGTGGGCGTGTGTGCTGCCCTGGAGCAATTGGAGATCGAAAAATGGTACGCCGGAGCGCTGCCCTGGCCCTGCCGGGAAGCAGAGAGTGATCCGCGGCTGGCGCAGATTTACCAGGAAGCGCAGGTCATGGTTTCCCCGCGGAATGAGGAGACGCCTGTCTCCTTGACCGGGGCGCTGCTCTTGGGGGCGTTAGCTGCCTTCGAGCGGCCGGTGTTCCAGCTCGAACGACAGGCCACAGGCATCGCAACGGATACGGATGGCCAACGGTTGGCGCTGCGCGGCGCCATTGGCCGGTTGCAGCCGGAGTCACCGGCCGGCATGGTGCTGTTACAGACCAATATCGACGACATGAGTCCCCAGTTCCTGGGGCGGGTAGTCCAGCAGCTCATGGCAGCCGGCGCCAGGGACGTGTATCAGATGCCGGTCTACATGAAAAAGAACCGCCTGGGTACTCGTCTGAGTGTGGTGGCGCGCAAGGAAGACGAGGCGCGGTTGGCTCACATGATCCTGCGGGAGACCTCGACTTTTGGGATGCACATCCACCCGCTGTATCATCGCTATCAGGCCGAACGCCGCATGGTTCAGGTCGAGACGGCATTCGGTGCGGTGATGGTCAAACAAAAAGTGCTGGATGGGGAAGTCATCCATTCAGCTCCCGAGTACGAGGTGTGCGCTGCCCTGGCAGAACAGCACCACGTGCCCCTGGCGCAGGTTTATCAGGCTGCCCTGGGGGCAGTCGAGCGTGAACAAGAACGCAGGTTCACCAATTAACCTGAATCCGGAACAAGCGGAAAAAGGGCCCCGGATGGGTGATTTGGGGTGGGCTGACCGCCCATTATAACCCATCAATAACTATGTTGATTTAGCGACAACACAAGCATTTTGATGTATTCTGTAGGTATGGCGCGAGTATACCTACGAGCGATCCAAAGTCCTAAGGCTTTCTACACTATTGATGCAGGAGTGGATTATGGTTCTGGGAATTGATTACGTCCAATCTTACCTGAATGATCTTTCACAGATCATCGAAGCGCTGCCCAAAGATACCGTGGTGGAGATCGGGAACTTGCTCCAGGAAGCGCGTGAGGCAGACAAACACATCTTTATTATGGGCAATGGCGGCAGTGCTGCGACCGCCTCGCACATCGCGGGTGATTTCATCAAGAATTCCCGCAACCCCGGCCAGAAACGGGTCAGCATTTTCGCTTTGAATGACAATGCGCCTGCCGTGCTGTCGCTTTCGAACGATGAAAGTTACGAAGTCGTTTATTCGGAGCAGCTGCGCTCCCATGCTCGCCCAGGCGACCTGGTGATTGCGATCAGCGGCTCGGGTAACTCGCCCAACGTGGTCAACGCCGTGGATGCAGCCAAGGAAATGGGCCTGAAGACCATCGGCCTGACCGGCTTCAAAGGCGGTAAATTGAAAGAGAAGACCGACTTGTGCCTGGTGGTACCGTCGGACAACATGGAGATGATCGAAGATGCGCACATGATGGTCGGGCACATCCTCACCGACATGATGCGCGGCGCCGCCTGGGGAAAATAGGTCCTCATGAACGCAATCACATCGTCAGATCTTGTCTTGGCTCTTGATTTTGGCGGCACCAAACTGGCCGCGGCGGTGGTCGAGCTGGAAAGCGGCCAGATGGCCTCGCCGGTGATCCGCCTGGCAACCCCCGCGGAGCAGGGCGCCCAATCGTCATTACAAGCTATGATTGCGGCAGGGAACGAAGCTCTGGCGGGAATCAACGATCCGTCCCAGGTCAAGGCGGTGGGGATCAGTTTTGGGGGGCCGGTGAGCGGGGACCGGCGCACCGTGTTGTGCTCCAACCACGTCTCGCAATGGGACAATTTCCCCCTGGCGGATACGGTGGCTGAGGCTTTCAAGCGTCCGGCGGTCATGGAAAACGACGCCAACGCGGCGGCCCTGGGGCACTGGTGGTACGGTGACCGGCACCAGGCTCAGGATTACCTGTACGTGCAGGTGAGCACCGGGGTAGGCGCCGGCATCGTCCTGGGAGGCGAGCTTTACCGGGGCGGAGCCCTGGCCGGTGAGTTCGGTCACACCATCATCGATCCGCAGGGACCTAAATGCTCCTGCGGGCGGTACGGCTGCCTGGAAAGCCTATGCTCCGGCTGGGCGATTGCTCGTGATGGACGGGAGATCCTGCAGAAGGACCCGGCAGGCAATCCCATCCTGGCCGGGCAGTGCGGCGGAAATGTGCGCCAGGTGAGTGCTCAGATGGTGTTCGAAGCCTGCCGGCAGGGAGAAGAGGCCTCGGCGAAGGTCGTCGAGCGAGCCTTGTTCAGCCTGGGCATTGCACTGGTCAATTCGATCAGCCTGCTCGATCCGCAAAAGGTGGCCCTGGGCGGGGGCATAACCCGTTCATCTGATATGCTGGAGCGCTACCTCTACCCTGTGCTAAAAAAATGGATCCAACCCTTCTTCGAAGATCGCTACCAGCTGGATATATCGACGCTGGAGGGACAGGAAACGCTGCTGGGCGCCGCGTTGCTGGCGCGTGATCTGTAAAATTCGCCTCCGGGCGATCTTTAAAACCATACGGGGCGGCATCTTTCAGCCGCCCCGTTTGTATTTAAATGCAGCCGGCGCCAGGCTGCGGGTAAGGTCAGCCTGGCAAGAAAGGCAGGTGTCCGCAAGCCGGGAGGACTTTATGGAGGACGGCTTGTTCGTCCACCGGGTCGGGAACCTGTTTGGCCAGGTACCAGGTTTCTTGCAGCTCGGTCATCCCGCCGGCCGGGATGGTGACCATGGGGCCCATGGTTTCCATTTCCAGGATGTTGGGGTCGGTATACAGCTCGACCGAACTGCCCTGGTCCGGGTAGGTGGCGTTTTCAACGAAGGCGGAGGTCTTGATGAAAGCCTGGCCCTGGTTGACATAAGCCATCCACCCACCGCTGCGGTTGAGGCCGATCTTCTGCGGCGTGGTGGCTGCCGGGTCTTGTTGTAAGAGGATGAATTGTTTCCCCCAGGTGTAACGCGGGTCGGACAGGTCGGTGTAAGCCCACAGGGTCAGGGTGGTTTGCGAGGTCAGGTTGTCTTCATGAAGGCCGCGAGGCGGCAAAGGCAGGATGGCCTTCCCGCCGGGGGCCATGACGGTAATGGCCCAGGCGCACAGGGTCACGTCCCATACGTTGCGGTTGTAGAGGCGATGGGTTACCTGTACCTGGGGTTCTTCCGGGGGCAGGTAAACGTCGAGCTCTTTCTGCATCTGGGTCTGGCTTTCCGGTAGTTGGACGAAGCGGGTAGTATCTCCCAGTTCCACCACCTGGATGGGGGCGCCGTCAGGCTCGTAGGTGCGCGTCCAATCTTCGGGACCGTGCCACAGGCGATGGCCACCGAAGGATTGCCACCGGCTTGGATCCATCTTCTGGTACTGCTCGGGGAATTCACCCAAAAGATTCTTCTCTCCCAGGCAACTGGCGTGGATGATCCGCGGACCAAAACTCAGCGGCACAAGCAGCTCGATGCTTGTGTTAGCCAGGCGTACACTGCGCCCCCAGTTCTTATCGACCACTTCGCTCATTGAACACATAGAAGACTCCTTATCCGGCCCTGTATAAATGAATTGAATACAACCCGATTTCATCCGGCGCGGGAGCGGTTGGCCCATTTCCCGCGCCGTTCCGATTTACATCTCTTCCCCAACTCATTCCTGGCTGTAGGTCGCGAAGGCTGCGTCAAAGGCTTGCGTGGAGGGTGAGAAATTCAACTTTTGGATGGTTTGGATGGCGTCCTGGGCGCCCCAATCGCGTTCCATGCCGCTGTCTTCCCATTCGATGGACAGTGGGCCGGCGTATTGGATGTCGTTGAGGGTGCGGATGAGCTCGTCCCAGCGGATGTCCCCATGGCCCGGGGAGACGAAATCCCAGCCACGCCGTGGGTCGCCAAAGGCCAGGTGGGAAGAAAGGATGCTGCTACGGCCGTCCAGGCGCACCTTGACGTCCTTAACGTGTACGTGGTAGATGCGGTCGGCAAATTCGTGCAGGAAAGCTACCGGGCTGATGAACTGGTGCACCAGATGGCTGGGATCGAAATTGATGCCAAAGCTGGGGTGTCCCTGCACGGCCTCCAGGGCGCGATGGAAGGTATGGATGTCGTAGGCGATTTCAGTGGGATGGACTTCAAGGGCAAAACGTACTTCCTCAGCCTGGAAGACGTCCAGGATGGGACGCCAGCGGTCGGCGAAGTCCTGGTAGCCGGCGTCGATGGTATCCATACCGGTGGGCGGGAAGAAATATAACTTGTCCCAGATGCTGCTGCCGGTAAATCCATTGACGACGTCGACGCCCAACCGGCGTGCGGCCCGGGCTGTATCTTTCATCTCTTCGGCCGCCCGCTGGCGGATACCCTCGGGGTCGCCGTCCTTCCAGATGCGGGGGGGAAGGATGCTCTTGTGCCGTTCGTCGATGGGATCGCAAACACACTGGCCGATCAGATGATTGCTGATCGAGAAGCATTTCAAGCCGTACTTTTCGAGCAGGTCGTGTTTTTGGCGGATGTAGGCGTCACTTTCCAGGGCTTTCTGAACCTCGAAATGATCTCCGCCGCAGCTGAGCTCTAATCCATCGTAACCCCACTGGCTTACTTTTTGGGCCAGCGTTTCCAGGGGCAGGTCTAGCCATTGACTGGTACAAAGCGTGATCGGTCGTGCCATGGTGTTTCCGTCCTTTATCGCCTGGGAATGATTACAACTTATACAAGCATGGGAAATCAGGGTGTTTCTAAGAGGTGTACCCCACCCTAAAACACCCTTTTCCCATCCGTATTACGATAAGCCGCTATTCAATTTTAACAAAATTTACGTTCGTGGGAACTGCTATCCGTACCTGACTTTACTCAGGTACGCTATCCCTACCTGGCCGGATCAGGCTGGCTGTGGATAAACTGGCTGTATTCCTGGAAGCGCTGCAAGACCTGCTGGCGGCTGGCCGTGCCGGTCGTGCCGATCTGTTGGATGATGATCGAGGAGGTGACCACGCCGATTTCGGCCGCTTCCTGGAGAGTGGCGCCGATGCTGAGGGCCGTGCCCATGGAAGCCATCACGCTATCCCCGGCGCCGACGATATCGGTCGGCCCGCTGACCGGGAAGGCCGGCACCAGGATACTGCCGTTCTGGTCGGTGACCTGAATCCCCTGCTCCCCACGGGTGATAATGACCGGTTTGTGGTGCTGTTCGAAAAGCTGGCGGCCCAACTCGAAGGCCAGGCCGGGGGTATCGTCGGGCTGGGTATTGTTCAAGGCCCGTTTGGCCTCGGTAATGTTGAACTTGAGAATCACATTCTTGAACAAGTGCATGTGCTCGCGGGAATCGACGAGGAACAGAGTGCCGGGATTATGCCCGGCCAGCTGGGCGACCTCTGCCCGCACGGCGTCGGTGACGACACCGCAGTTGCGTTCCTGGACCTGGTCGGTGATCAACACGGTGTGGATGTGCGGCAGCGTGGCGCGCAGGCCCTGGATGATCTGGGACTCTTTTTGGCTGCCCAGGGGCTGGCGATTCTTGGTATCCATGCGGGATAGCTCGGTCTCGATGCCATCCTTGCGCAGCATGGGCTTCATGTAAGTGGGCGTAAAGCGGTCGGCAAAGGTGTAGAAGTGCTCCAGGTTGACTTGTAGACGAGTTAAGGCCCGCCGGAGCTCGAAACCGTTGCCATCGTCGCCACAAAAGCTGACGGCGCGGACGTTAGCGTCCAGTGAGCGCAGGATAGAGGTGACCGTGCCGGCTGCGCCGGGGCTCTTGCGGGTGCCAACCACCTGATAGGCTTCCAGGCCGGTTTCGATCGAGATCTCGCTCAGGTCTTTGTCCAGGATCCAATAATCATCCAGGAAAAAATCACCCAATACCGCAAGGTTGGCTTGCGGAAAACGGTCGCACAACATTTGCAGACGTTCCATCGTCAAACAAGTCTTTGCCATTGCCATGGGTCTACTCCCACTTCTTGAGGATGTGATGGTACAGGTTGGGGAAGGTCACGCTGTGGTCCCCGCGGATGTAGAAGCTTTGCCCGCCATCCTGGACGGTGCGCACCAGGATGGTCTTATAGGGGCGGAAGTAATACTGTGCCTGGGTCTTGGGCGCTTCGGAGTGGGTGTCCTCGCCCAGGTCGATGAGATCGAAGACGGCAGTGGTAAATTCGTTGATGCGCCGGCCTTCCTGATGGGCCACGTTACGCGACATGGCCAGGGCTTTGAGGTAGACCTCTGGTCCCATGACCTGGGTGCCATAGTTGAGGAACACGCCATGCTGTAAATTGGTCACCGACTGAGTGAAGATGAGAAAATCTCGGTAAGAGGTTTCCCCGTAGGCGGCGCCGTTCATGTTGGGATGCTCGTGCAGGATATCCTGCCCCAGGGCAACGTGCACGGTGACCGGCACCTGGAGACGGTAGCCGGCAGCCAGGATGCTGGACTGGCGATAGGGGAATTTGCCTTCTTCGATAGCGCGGCCCATGGTTTCGCCCAGGCCCAACCCGTCGTGGTAGCCCTGGACGACGGCGTCGTTGATCTCGCCGGTCTCTTTCCACAGTCCAAACTGGCCTGCGGAAATGTAACGCGGCACGCTCTCGGTGGTGGCGCCGATACGGGCAAACTCGTAGTCGTGAACGACTCCGGCCCCGTTGAAGCCAACGTGGGTGATGAGCTTGCGCTGCATCAGGTCGATGATGTAATTGGAATTGCCGCGACGGATGACGTGCGCGCCCATCAACATGATGACGGCGGCGCCGGCCCGGCGCGCGGCGACGATCCGTTCGGCAATCGTATCCAGGTCGGGGTTGTCGAATGGCTCGACCGGGGCGTCCAGCGGTTTGATGACGTCGATGGTCAAATCGTGGATGCGTTGATCGAGCGGTTTAATCAATAATTTGCTGCGATCGAACATGGGAAAAGGCATGTCGGTACCCCTTACGGTGGGTTCTATTCTGAAAACAGGTATTGCATCAAGGTGACGTGTTCCCTGAAATCGGGAATGATCAAATCTGCGCCGGCGGCGATCAGGCGGCTGCGCTTCCATTCGTCGATACCCTGGCGCTCGGCCTCGTTGGTGGCGACTCCAACGGCGATACCGTTGACGGATTTGGTGTTCTCGATCTCCACGTAACCGTCGCCAAAGCTGACGAATTCGTCGCCGCTCAAACTGTACTGCTGGATGATGCGGTCGATGACCATCTTCTTGTTGAATTTCTTGTAATCGTCGAGCGCGCCAAAGATGCCATCGAAATAGGGGGGCAGGCCCAGCAGCTCGGCCTCGTGCATGACGTATTTTTCATCCGTCCCCGAGGCCAGGAAGCAGGCTATCCCTCTGGCTTTCAGGGCCTGGATAAATTCGAGAGAGCCTGGTACGGCCATCTCTTCCGGCACAGCCTGCCCGTTTTCCAGGCGGTGGATGCGCTCCTGGATGTGCTGCATCAGCCGGTCGTGATACTCGTGTTTGTAGGCCAGCGGTTCGAGGGGGACGCCGCCGCGGTTCTCGATCTCTTCGGCCAGGCGGATCATCTGGTAAATCGTCTGCTTCCCGGTTAGCTCGGTCACGTACGTCTTGACGATGTGGTGGATTTGTTCTTCGCTTTCGTGCCGGGGGGTCTGCATGAGCAGGCCGGTCATCATGCCAATCATGATGGGCTGCCAGCCTTCCCGGATGAGCGAGACGGTGCCATCGAAGTCGAACAAGGCATATTTGATCTGACCACGACGGACGTCGTGAAGCACTTCGATATTCTTGGTGTTTAGGTCGTCTTGGGTGTGTGGGGTCATGTTATTATTGTTTTAGACACAGAAGATGAAATAATAGGGCAACTGCTAGAAGGCGAGGGGAAGCCCGGCCCTCTTTCTTGCGGACAGTGGTTACGTGATATATTATACACGAAATAGTTATTAACAGTGAGTAATAATCCAAACCAAACTTCATTCTCTACCCAGAAGCATGCCCGGACGACGATTCTGGTCCGTAGGACGCAAACACTACATTTGGAACTGCTCGGAGGGCAAGGGAAAGGTCGAGACTCTTCCCCTCAGGCTGAGTAGTAACGATTTTTATATGGTAATGGATGATTCTTTATAGTATAACAATACCTTACTAGAATAGGTATGGTTTTCCTGGGGAGGGATCCACTTTGCAGTACCCACGTACCATTTCTTCTACTTATATGCGCAGGATCAACCGTGCCGCAATCCTGGAATTGATCCGGCGGGAAGCGCCTATCGCACGTTCGGACATTGCTCGTAAGCTCAACGTCAGCCTGCCGACGGTGATGCGCATCGTCGAGGATTTGATCGACAGCCGGCTGGTGTTGGAGCTGGACGAAACAGAGGCCTCGGGGGGACGCCGGCGGCGGTTGTTGTCCTTCAACCCGTCCGAAAACCTGGTGATCGGCATCAACATGGGCGGGATGGTGATCTTTGGCGCCCTGGCCGACATCGGGGGGACCATCCTGGCGGAAAGACGCATGCCTATGTCGCAAGACGCCGAGCTCACCCTGGAGCACCTGGGGCAGATGATCGCAGATTTCCTGGGCAATGCCGCCCGTGCCGGGAAGAATGTGTTGGGGATTGGCATAGGCGCGCCGGGCACCACGGATAAAGAAAATGGCCGGGTGCTGTGGGCGCCGTCGCTTCACTGGCGTAATTTCCCGCTGCGCGACCGCCTGCAAGAGCGCTTTCCTGATTTACCCATCCTGGTCGATAATGATGTCAATCTGGCCGCGGTGGGGGAACAATGGTACGGCGCCGGGAT
>JAAZNB010000303.1 GCA_012798515.1 Chloroflexota bacterium | reverse complement strand
GAAAAGAGCAGGATTGCCAGCAGAAATGCAGGTAACGCCTGAAAAGTGGTCTTCTTGCTCAGGGAATCGTGGCTAAATTTCAATATCAGTCCATAACCTGAAAGACGTCATATTGTGCGCTGTGATAGACCATCCTGAGGAAAGCGCCAGTCTTGGGGTCCCAGCCCCCCAGGGCTCTCTCCAGGGGGCCCCAGAACACGTACTGCACGCCATACGCTTTCAAAAAGCTCTCTCGCCAGGCATCCGTGGCGCCATCCTGATAGAAACGGGTGATCTGGGGCTCGACCTCTTCGATTCCGATACTTTCCGGCCCGTGCCCGGTCACAACCCGCACGGGTGCCCAGGCCGGGAGCGCATTGGACGTTTCGAAGGACCCCAGCACAATCGCCCCATTGGGAGCGTTGTGCGCCAGGTCGAGAAAAGCGTTAACTTCCTCCGCCGGTCGATATAACGGCAGGGAGAGATGCACCACCGCAAACGTGGCCCCAATCCACACCATGATGGTGGACAGAGCCGCCAGCCCGGTGAAGGCCAGCACCCAACGCGGCCGTCTTGCCTGTGTTCCACTCAGTCCCATTGCAGCGCATACTGACAATGCCACCCAACTGCCCTCTGCCATCCGGCGCTGGATCAAAAGCGGAGCATACACCAGTACCGGGATCAACAGCGCCCAGACTACCGGCAGTTGACCCTGGCGGTCACCGGCATATTTCCATAGGTTATACCCGCCCAGGATCGCGAAGGGCAGAATCCACGCATAAGCCAGTAAATAATCTCCCACCGGAGGGGATTGGATGATATTTTGGGCTTCCCAGCCACGTAAAAACGGGTCACTGCGGAAAGAGACCAGGTTATACAGCACCAGGGGAGAAGATAACCCGGCCATGATCCCGGCCAGATAAATCGATCCAGAACTGCTTCGTAGCGCCTGTGCCGGCGAGGCTTTCTCCTCCCACCAACGTACCAACATGCGTATTCCCACGTACATTCCCACTACCAGCCAGCCGAGAACCACGGTCAGGGGCTGCATGATCCCCGCTCCCAACCAGGCCGCCGCGCCCCATAAGCCATGGTACAGCCTCCGCTCAGGCTGCCGTTCACCTTTCACGAAGAAATATAACCCTGACAGTAACAGTGCCCGCCCGGCCGACAAATGGGGTAAGCCCAGAACAGACAGAAACCCGAACGTCTCGGGAGAGTAGAATTCAAGCGGGAGCCCATTTGACCATAAGCCTTTTAGCCCGATCATCGCCAGCCACCCCAGCCCACCACCTACCGTCGCCAGGATCGTGGCCAGTCTTCTGGAGCGCACAGCGGGGAGGAACAGCGCCGCAAAACAGTACGTGGCATACACCATGGCCAGGCCGCCAAGCCAGCGGAACACGTGGAACAATGCCACCAGCTGCTCGTGTTGTCCTGGCGCCGCACTGAGCTTCCCCAAAAGGAGATAGGGTAAGAAAGCCAGAAATCCCTTTTGATCCACACTGGTATAAGGTGTTCGGAAGAGAAAAGCTCCGTTAGCCCCACTCAGCATTTTTGCAATGTAAGAGTTTCCATCCTCGACCCCGAACACGAACCCGGTATATCGCCAATCAGGGCCCTGAAGGCTGTATCCAAGTAAATATGGGATGCTGGTCAAGAGCAACAGGATAAGTGCGAACCCCAGGACCCATTTGACTTCGGCCGCATCGATCTTCCCGTCTGCTAGGCTGTGATGGTTTTCCATAAGATGATTAACGCTCCAATAACAGCGATAAAGATGCCAAGGTACAATAACGGGGGACGGAATTGAAAAATCACCCGGTGATTGCCTTCGGGTAAGTGAACCGATTGTAACAAGGACTCGTACGATTCGATCTCCACCGGGCTGCCATCCACAGTCGCCGTCCACCCGGGGTAATTTACGACCGACAATACCAACGTTCCCGGTCCCTCGGCAACAACCTCCAGACCATTCGGCGTCTCATCCTGGATTGCGGCCCGGTGGATCATCTCACCAGGCTCATTTTCCGTGACCCAGGCGCGCGGCAGCACCCGCTCGTTTTGATAAATCCGCGTGGGTCCTACCCTCGCCTTGAGGATGATGCCCTCTGCCTGCACTTCGAATTCTGACACGATGTACCGCACATTGAGCAGGCCTAACAAATTTGCATCCGGCCGGTACTTGCGGTTATCCACCCTGGGATTTCCCGTTTCAAAGGGAGGCATGGTCACGCTGTATCCACCGGCAGGTACGCCGGTCGCCGGCTGCATAAACGCCACGTAGGCCTCGATCTGCAACGGGTCAATACCATCCGCCAATTCGAGACCGAAGCGCGCCGCTGTCTGCTGCGGAAGGCTATACGAAGGGGAGTACACCCGAAAACGCTCCCCCCCAGAACTATCCAGGTATTTGGCCACACTTTCGTTTTCAGAGAGGACTTCGCCGGCTGGTTTGAATTGCACCAGGGATGCATTGACCCCACATAGGTCCAACGCCACGCACGGCGCCAACAGCGCCAGGAAAAAGCCCATTTTCGCCGGTTGGAGCAGCCGCGCGGCGAATAACAAAGACACCAGCGCGATCGAGACGGTCCCCCAGGTGAACTCCAACGAAAAGATGTGCGTGGAGAAGTAAATTCCCACCGTTAAAAAGATAGAAAAGGCGGCCAGGCCAAATAAAACCGCCAGCGTCCTACTCATCATCTGCCGGTTGAGCGCAACGGTTGATGAGGTCACCCACTGTACTGCACTGGCGACCATTATCGCCATGCTTAACCCGGCCAGGAACATAGCCCTGGAAGGGACCCGTAACCAACTGAACACCGGCAGGCGTAATACCACGTTTCCCAAGGGGATGGCATCCCCCAACGAGAACAGCACTGCCAGGACGAACACCCCCAGCCAGAATCCATTTTCCTTGCGTAGCCGGGCCGAAGACAGCGTGACCGCCAGGCTGACTACGGCAATGCCGCCCATATAGACCATGTTTTCACTGTAGCCGGCGAAATCTGGGATAAAAAAGCCCAGGAGATAAGCCGGCGACAAGGAGAGGAACATTTGTTCGGCCGGCGCCATGTGGTTACGGGTCGTTGCTAACACGTACTGGGCCAGGGGCAGCAGCAACGGTGCGGCCAGCACAAAAGCCAGGAGCGCTTGGGGAACGAAATCGTGCAGCACCAAACTGAACATGTGGCGGATCTTGCTGCCGGCCTTCCCGGTCTGCCATGCAGCGCTCCGGCCGCTTGCACCGGTCGTCGTACGCCATACCTGGTAAACGTGGAAAGCAAACCACAACAGGCCGGCGTAGAATCCCCAACGAACATCGGCCAGAAGAATCAGCCCGAATACAATCGCCCGGCTGAAGCGGAACCGGCGTTTTCCCGGGTAAAGCCAGCGTCGCCGCTCGGCCCACAGCAGCCAGGGGGTCCAGGACAGGGCAAATACCAGGCTGATGTGTCCACTGCCATAATGGGCAAACAGCTTGGGCATTAACTCAAAACTCAATGCTCCGATCAAGCTTCCGGCGCGCCCCTTTTTTTCCTGCTGCAAATACAGGTAGGCGCCCACGCCACCCCACAACATGTGTATGCAGATCAAGACATTGAAATTCAGCGGGGCAGGCAGGATGAACAACAGCCAGTTGAACGGATACCACAGACCGGACAAGGGGTCGGCGTAGAATGGATATCCACTCAAAATAGCATTCGACCACAACGGTATCTGCCCAAATCGAGACAGCGATTCTTCGATCAGCAAAAAATTGGGGTAATGGCTGATGGTTAAATCAGAATAGGGCGAATTTGGTGGATAAGGGAACGCCCCCCAATTGGGTAGGAAAATCAACAGCGGCAAACATAATATTATGACGACCAGGAACCGGTTTTTCCCCATACTCAATGATCTATCAGGTAGACGGTCACTTCTTTATTTTGATATGCAACAGTATATTGATCGTTCTCAACCGCCCCCAACGCTTTTTCCCGGGGGCCAATGTATAGATATTGCACCTGGCGTGCGTGTAAAAACGCTACTTGCTGATTGTAATCCCAATTCGAAAAAAATGCTTCCAGGGTGGCCTGCTCTGCCGCTGCATGGATGGTTTCAAACGGATGCCCGTAGATCACTCTTCTCCCTGTCCAGGCCGGCAGCCACATACCCGTTTGCGGAGCGGCCAGGACAAGGGCATCCTGGGGCGTCGAATCCTCGATCCATTCCATGGCCTCGCTCTCGCCCCGGGTCAGGTAGAGGAGCGGATCGTGCCCCGCGATGCCCCCCAGGCTTGCCCCCAGCAAAACCAGATTGGTCAGTAGTGAAGGAATCCAGACGGCCAGCCAGGCGCGTTGTAACTGTTTTCCACTCCACCAGTTCCCCAGGAAAAGGATCGCCGCAACCGCCGCCGGCAGGTAGTATCCTAACAGAAACCGCCTTTGCAGGTTGACCGGCAGGTAGATCAAAATGGCCGCCCCCAACAGCCAGCCAGCCAACAAAGCCGTATTTGTCTCTCGCCAGGCGTCTTTTTCTTTCACATATCCCAGGATAGCAATAACCAGGACCGGTGAGAACGAAATCAAGAAATCCCACAGCGGGGGCGACCCGGTCTGGTTTTGCAGGTTCCACGCCCGCAACATCGGGTCGGACTGTACCAGCCACAGCTGGTACAGCGCCATACCACCTCCACCAATCCCGGTGGCCAGGAATCGCCCCCAATCTACCGGCACATGGTGCAGATATTGCAAGGCAGCCCGTAACGCCAACAATATCATCACGATTACAAATCCAAAGGGCAGCAAGATGGCCAGGCACAGGGCCATGGCCAGGTCGATTAATAACCTGGCTCCTCGTGGTACCTGTCGCCCAGGCACCATCAATAGCAAAATCAACGCTAACGCCAGGGGAAAATGCGGGTTGGTATAACAGGACAGGAAGGGATAAGCCTCGGCTACCCAAAAATCCGATGTGAACTGCCCCGCCAGTACGGCAACCCACCCCAGACCGGACCCGGTTGCGGCCAGCCAGAAAGCTTTCCACTGTAAATCTGCCTGCGGAATATACGCCTGGATAAACCGGGCCAACGCCAGCCATAAACCAATACCCGCCAGGATGCGCGCCCCATGATAGACTTCGATCAAAGGCAGGTTCAAGAATCGCCCTACGTGCCCGAGAAACAGATAGAATAGGAACAGATATCCCCCCGGGCTACTGTCCTCTGCCGTGTATGGCAAATGAAATCGCCAGCTGCCTTCCCAGCCCTGGTACATCTTGGCCAGATATGAATTTCCGTCCAGAGGATTGATCAAAAAACCGCTAAAGACGTATCCATCCCCGCTCATCAGCAGCGCGATCAGGTAAGGCAAATTAGTTAATATTAACAGCACCAGGATTGCGCAGGCCAAACGGGAAGGTTTCATGAGCCCCTTTTCACTGAAAAATCACAGATATGTAAGGATTCGTCCTCAAGCGCCACCAGTCCAGATTTAATCAAGGATCGCACTTGCGGATTGTAGCCACCCTTCATATAATCCAATTATGAACCAGTCTGCCCAACTCTACCAGCTACAAAAGATCGATTCCGAACTGGATCAAACCAATAACCGCCTGAAGGAAATCGAAAAAATCCTCGCCGAGGACGAATCTGTTCAGGCCGCCGACCGGGTGGTCAAGGATTGCATCCAACAGCAGCATAAAGCCCAACGGGATCTACGTGAAATCGAAGAGAACGCCAAAGCTATTGCCATCAAGATCAGTACCAGCGAATCATCGCTCTATGGTGGGAAAATCCGAAACCCCAAAGAACTACAAGATTTACAGGGGGAGATCGCCTCTTTGAAAAAACGTCTGGCTGCGCTAGAAGACGAACAGTTGGAAGCCATGGTGGTTGTGGAAGGATCTGATGAAGATTATAAATCCGCACAGGGCAGGTTAGAAGCCGCCAAAGCTAACTTTGCGAATATGCAAGCCGGCCTGTTCGGTGAGCGTACCAACTTGAAGAAGCAGTGCGAACGACTGGGGATGGAACGCCAGGCAACCATAACGTCCATTTCCGCCGACAATTTAGCCGCATATAACCATCTTCGGACCAGCAAACGTGGTCTGGCGGTCTCCCGCATCGAGGATGATTCTTGCCACGCCTGCGGGACGGAGATTCGCCCTGCCGAACGTCAGCTGGCCAAGTCCTCGCTGCAGATCGCTTTCTGCTCATCATGCGGCCGCATCCTTTTTGCGGGATAACTATGTTTCAATTCCCAAATTTTGAATTTGACCGCATTTCTTTCTGGATTGGATTTCTCGCCGCCACCATCTTCTGGTGGCTGGCCAATCGCCTAAAGTTCCTCATTCCTCTGACCAAAGACTACATCCAACAGCAGCGAGAATATTCACGCCAGCGCAGTCTGGCCGGTATCGACCCCCAGGTCCGCCAGGCAATCCATCTCAAAGCCCAGCGCTCCCACCTCGCCTACGAGCTCTTCCCGCTCAACGAGATTCTGATCACCCCGCGCCTGCTCATGCCCATTCCGTACACCGCGCCGGAAGGCAGCCTGCCATTGACCTCTTTGGCCGATGAAGTCATCCCCTACCTTCCGGACTGGCCAGAATTTACCGCCGAATTCCCGGTAACCAGCCTCCACCCCATTGAAGCCATGTGGAAAGGTCAAAACATCGCCATTATCGGCCAACCTGGCAGTGGGAAATCGGTGGCATTGGCATCTATGGCTGAGCTCCTGGCGAATCATGCGCCTTCCGCCGGTGTGATGAAAGACCACCTTCCCTTGCTGCTGCATGTCCACGAACTCAAACTGCCCCTACCGGGTGGCCTGGATGCCCTGGAATGGTTATCCACAGCCATGACCAGGCAACTTCCCATGCTGGTGGCCTCGCGCTTCCCTAATTATTTGTATGCACAGGCCCTGGAAGGGAAAGTGGTCTTGTTCCTGGATGGCCTGGATGAACTGCCTCCCTCTGAGCTGGCCAGTGCAGTCGAGGGCCTTCGTAAACTGGTTCAGGATTACCCCCACGTGCACGTGGCCGTGGCTGCATCCGACTTGAACGTCGATGGGCTTCTAGAGCTGGGCTTCGAGCCCCTGCCCCTGGCCGCCTGGAGTTTTCGTGAAAAGAGCCAGTTCGTGGTCCAATGGAGCCAGGCCTGGAAAGACAACATCGAGCCGGAAATCGTTCGCCATGCCAACTTACTCCCCATCGAAACGATCCTTGCCAACGAATGGTTATGCGCTGACGCCCACTGTGATAATCCGCTTGAATGGACGTTTAAAACCTGGGCCTTTTATGCCGGCGACACGCTCAACCCGCACCAGGGTAATGGTTTCGAAGCTTACATCGGGCGCCTGCCCCTGCGGGCCTTACCCCGCCAGGCCCTGGAAGGTCTGGCTCTGGAATTCGTCCGCCAAGGCTGTTCCAGCCTGACCAGCAGCGAGATCGAGTCTTTCTTCTCTAAATTCAATCTCCCTGTAGTGCCCGATACAGAATTAGAAGAGGTAGACGAGCCGGTCGCTCGCCTGCGCAATGCCAATGGGAAGGATAAGAAACAACCTAAACAACAAAAGGTCTCTTCCAGCAGCCGGGCCTTGAACAGCCTCTTCGTCACCGGTTTGATCAGTGAATGGTCAGACGATCGGATTTGCTTTACCCAACCGGCCATTGCCGGTTATCTGGCCGGGAAGACAGGCGACTCGAGCCTGCCGGAATTATTCGCCGATCGCTCCGGCTGGGCGCCTTATCACGCCGCTCTGCAAATGACGGCCACGTCCGGGAATAACACGGCCTGGGCCCTGCCCTTCCTGCAAGCCAGTCCGGACCCCCTGCACACGCAAATGATGACTGCCGCTCGCTGGTTGAAAAATGCACCCGAAAGCCAGTCCTGGCGTTCAGAGCTGCTCAAGACCCTGGTTGAATTGATCCTCGATGACAATATACCGTTCGGCCTGCGCGCCCGGTTTTTAGCCGGTCTGGTACACTCCTGTGACGCCAATCTGGCCCTCTTGTTCCGGCAGTTGTTCACATCCGCCTCGACCACCGTCCGCCGGTTGGCTGCTCTGGGCTCTGGCGCCCTCGGCGAGCTGCGCCTGGTAAATGACTTGAATAAATTGCTCTCTGATCCGGATGCCGGTGTCCGCCAGGCGGCCTGCTATGCTCTTGGCGCCATTCAGACCTCGCAAAGCATAAAAATCGTGACCGACACGTTGTCCAAAGGCGATGAGGGCCTGCGCCAGGCAGCAGCCGAAATATTAGCCCTGGAGCCCACCTACGGGTATGACACAATCAAGAACGCTACCGAAAGTGAAGATTTTCTACAGCGCTGGGCGGCTGTCTCCGGGCTAACTCGCATTCGAGAAGCCTGGGCAGTCGAGCTGCTGCACAAAATGTCCATAGAAGACCACCAATGGGTCGTGCGCAACGCGGCCTCGCATGCTTTCGAAGTCCGTCAGAAACTCTCTGAGTATATCCCCACGCCTCTGCCAGCCCCGGCTCAGGCAGCCTGGTTGATCCAATACGCCAGCAAGAAAGGCGAAGGCATCCCTGCCCAGGGGCCGGCTATCGATCTGTTCCTGGATGTCTTGAAAAATGGGACCATAGAAGAGCGCTTTGCCGCCCTCTCTTATCTCCGCCAGACCCCCGATCCCGACGTCCTCGCCGGGATCTACCAGCTGTTCTATGAACCTTCCGGTGCTCTCCAGGAAGATGCCTTACTCAGCCTCTGGTATATCCGTTTAGGCGGCACAGAACTGCCAACCCCGGATCAATTTGGGATTGCTGTGAATTGAGGGCTCTCCCCCTGTGTGCTTAAACGTGCCTCAATCGATGTGGGCCAGGATCCGTTCCTGTACTGCGTGAGCATCCAGGTCCAGGATCGAGATCAATTTATCGGCCCCGCTGCTGCCTGCCACGATCTCCAGCCGGTTCTGCGGTACGCCCAACACTCCGGATAGGAACTGGATCAAGGCCTGGTTGGCCTCACCACCGATTACTGGCGCGTTGAGCGCCACCTTGACCGTCCCATCTCCCATCACCGATTTGATCTCATTGTGTTTCGAGCGCGGTGTAACCCGCACGGTAATTGCAGACCCGCTTTGGCCACTATGCAGCCGGTATTTACGTGTCTCGGGCATATTCTACCTCAGGGAAATCAATAACCGGACGAGGATGTATTCTACGATCTGCACCAGGATGATCAGGATGACCGGGCTAAAATCGATCATCTGTAAAGGCGGGACCACCCGGCGGATCGGCCTCAACATCGGTTCGACGATGCGATCCAGAAACATGCGTACCGAGTGGTAAGGGGGGAGAAAATAAGAAAGCAGTACGTCTACAATGATGACGATAAAAATCAGGCGTGAAAGCAGCTGGATTAGGTTTATCAGGAAAATGATCATTTTGGGCCCCTTACATTTATGGTCTTTGTCGGGATAGTGAATCCCGACGGTGGATATGGAGTTTTCGATACTAGCGGCGTGGCCCTAAAATGGCCGTTCCGACACGGACAAACGTAGCGCCTTCTTGAATGGCAATCTCAAAATCACCACTGGTCCCCATGGAAAGCTCATCCCAGGCAGCTTGTGGGTACAGTCGAGCCAGATAATCTCTTAATTCGCACACTTTCACAAAATAAGGCCTGGCCAGTTCGGGATCATCGAAATAAGGCGGCATCGTCATCAGCCCACGTACTTCCAGGCAAGGCAGCTGCAAGATCTTCTCGATCTCCGGGCGTAGATCATCCCAATGTCGTTCGTCCCACGCCGGCCATCCATGTTTGCTTTCCTCCGCCCCCACGTTGAACTCGAGCAAAGTCGGGAGCGACTTTTCTGCCTCGGCCAGCTGACGGGAGAGTTTTTCAGCCAGGCTAAGGCTGTCCAGGGAATGGAAATACTGAAAGTGCTCGACGATGATGCGCACTTTTCGGCTTTGTAAATGGCCGATCATGTGCCATTCGATCCCTGCCGGACAATCCTCTCCCAATGCCATGATCTTCGGCTGCGCCTCTTCTGGATAATTCTCTCCCAGGCGGGTAGTTCCGGCTTGTATTGCCCTCTGAATGACCTCCACGGGTTGTTTTTTGCTAACCACAACCAGCTTAACCCTGTCCGGACTGCGACTACACTGGGCACACGCCTTATCGATCCTGGCGAGGATCGACTCGTACCGCGTGCGAATTTGATCTACCAAAGCATCCATTTTTCACTCAGCGATGACCGTTTTGTTGTAAGGCGAGGATTGCGCCAAACCGGCCGGTCTTCCCCTTTTCGGCCCGGTAAGAATACCAGTCCCGGGTGTTACAAGCCGTGCAGATCCCCGCAACTTCGATCTGGCGTACACCAGATTGTTCTAATAATAATCTGTTTGCAGCCCATAAATCAAGATGGTGTTGGCCACCTTGCAATTCCAGCAGGTCGCCGGCGTCCGCACCAAAAGCTTCCTGTATCTTTTGTACGACTTCTTCTCCCACCGGGTAATGTTCCTGCCCAATCGAAGGGCCAATGCCGGCCAACACGTCTGCCGGGTTGCTCTGGTAGCATTCTACCATGCTGTCAATGGCGCTGTGGACGACTTTCTTGACCGTACCCTGCCACCCGGCGTGTACGATCCCGATCACTTTACGGGCCGGGTCGTATAAGAAAATCGGGACACAGTCGGCAAAGCGCATGAAGAGAGTGATCTCGGCGCGGTCGGTCAAAATCGCATCGGCTTTCTGGTGTAAGCCATCCAGTTCCCTGGGCTGGTCGGTGCACACCACGGTGTTGCCATGCACCTGCCAGACGTCGAATATGCTCTCGACCTTCCGTCCCATAACGGCAAAGACCCGGCGCCGGTTTTCGATCACATTCTCGCGCGGGTCTCCAATCGATCCACCCTGGTTCAACGTTCCCCAGGGCTCCGGGCTCACCCCACCGTGACGGGTAAAAATGCCTTGTGTCAGTTTTTGTGGTTCGAAGCTTTCGAATGAGAAATAACGCAGTGAATTACTTTCATGAAAAGGCATGGGAGCTCTCTAGTCAGTCGCCTCGCCGGATTGTACCTGGGTATGATAGGCAAATTTCCGTACGATCAGGCGGCGAGTTTCTTTCATCGTCTCTTCGATGAGCGGGTAAATATACCAGGCGGTAAAGAAACCGAACAGCCCGCCAGTCAAGCTGCGTAATAAGGGTGTGCTTTCCCGCATGGGGATCCAAAAGGGCAGGTTCAACCCGGCCAGGCTGGGCAGCTGCGAGACGCCATCCAGTCCGATCGGAACCAATCCAACCAGGATCCAAACATACCACGGCACACCTTTGATCCGTTGTTTTGAAGCCGCAAAGATCAGACCAAACAGCAGGATTCCACCATAGATCGCCACATCACGCTCACACAACGCCACTTTATACCCAATTTGATCGTTACCCACAAAGCTGCGCGCTTCCCATACATTGACCGGGTTTTCATTGGTCAACTGCTCATAATTGATCACGCCAGGTACGTTAGCCAGCGCGCGCGGGTAGTACGGCTGCTCGCCAAACAAGAACCAGGAGCGAAAAGCCAGCTGGTGGCATAACGGGCTATAGATCGAGTAGATGACCTTTCCAGGCACTTCGATGCCGGATTTCATCAGAACCGGCGCCAGGAAAGGCAGCCCCACAAACAGGAACACCACAAAGTTGAACAAGACCATGTAGTGATGGCTCATCCAGCGTGTAAAGCGGTCGGTACCCGTGATCCTGCGGTTCTTTTGGATCCGGTCCACGTAGCCTTCGTCGATCCGCTCGAGGTGGCTGCTGCGATCCCGGGCCGCCCCGAGCACGGCCTGCAGGTCCTGCCGGGTAAACGTCTGGCTCAAGCGATATGGCCCAATCTGTACGACCGGGACCAGGTTTTGAAACTCTTCTTTGAGGATGGGTTCATCATCGATATTGATCTTGACCAGTTTATGGGGAAAATCAACCTGCAGCTCGTCGAGCAGCTGTTCAGCTGCCTGGCAAGCGGCACAATCCTTTTGATAATAAAAAGTAACACTAATCATGGTCAACTCCTAGTTGATCCAGGTACTTCCCCATTGACTCCTCGTCCAGCACACCTATGTGCTGCGCCTGCAGCACACCATCCGCATCCAGAAAGAACGTGGTTGGGAAACCATACACCCGATAGAGTTCCTGGGCCTGGTTGTCTTTATCCAACAAGATCGTAAACGAGATCCCAAATTGATCAAGGAATGCCCGCACGGTATCTGGCCCTTCACCCGCATCGATCCCCACCACAGTAAGCTGGTCAGGATATTGGTCGGCCACGTTTTGCAAAAGCGGCATCTCGTCCTGGCAGGGCACGCACCACGTTGCCCAGAAATTGATGATAGCTGCTTTGCCTCTCAAGTCGCTCGTCCGGACCACCTCATCATCCAGGGAAGCCAGGGAGAACTCGGCAAACGGCAGTCCGCGGCTGGGCGCCTGCTGCGCCGGTGACTGGCTTGCCGGGCGGTTATCCTTTCCGCTCAGGAAGATCAGGTATCCGGCTGCCAGGCCGAAAATCAAGCCTGGCAAGAGGAGGAGAATCGCTTTATTTTTCAAGCCTGCCTTTTCACAATCCAAAGTTCACAAACAAGCCGAACCGGGCCAGCTGCTCGAAAGTGCCCACGAACAGCATGATCCCCACCAGAATCAGGATCGCCCCCATGCCCACTTCGACGTAATGCATGGCCTTGGAATATTTCCGCAACACCCGCGTGACCCACCCCACGCCCAACGCGGCGATTAAGAATGGGATCGCCAGGCCGGCAGAATAAGCGCTCAACAGCTGTACGCCTTGAGAAATCGAGCCGCCGTTAAGCGCCAGGGTCAGAATCGCCCCCAGCACCGGGCCAACGCAAGGGGACCAACCCGCCGAGAAAAAAATGCCCATCAACATCGAGGAGAAATAACTCCTCTGGCGATCTACGTTGCTTTGCGGGCGCAGGTCATAATCCAAAAAAGGAATGCGCAGCAACCCGGTCATGTGCAGGCCGAATAAGATCACCACCACCCCACCGATCTTCGCCAACCAGGGTCGGATATCGTACAACAAACCGCCCAATCCGGAGACGGTCACCCCCAATAAAACGAATACGATGCTGAACCCGAGGACAAAAGCCACCCCGTGGGTAAACGTCTGCCAGCGGCCCGCGCCATCGGCCTGGCCGGATAAAGCAATCGAGCGCCCGCTGAGATAACCAATATAGGCCGGCACCAGAGAAAAGACGCACGGTGACAGGAAAGAAGCCAAACCGGCCAAAAAAGCAAGTCCAATGGAAAGATTCATTACGCTTTGTCTTTGTCTTATGCAGCAATCACGTCAACCACCGTCCCGCCTGGCCCCGATATATCCATATTGCCCGGAATGAGCGACACCTGAGGCAGGGACCAGCGGAAA
Source organism: Chloroflexota bacterium (assembly GCA_012798515.1). Lineage (GTDB taxonomy): Bacteria > Chloroflexota > Anaerolineae > Anaerolineales > Anaerolineaceae > JAAZNB01. The sequence continues at coordinate 15,924 of JAAZNB010000303.1, read as the reverse complement.
ATCCACTTCGAATCTTCCGGGCGGGCGTTGACGCAACCATGAGAACGTGCGTTGCCAAAATCGTTATGCCAGAAAGTAGAATGGATTGCGGCCCCATCCGGATCGAACAACATGGTCCAGGGGATACCGGGTGTATCCCAACCGGCCCCGGTAGATCCGCCGCTCATATGGATCGACAACACCTTGCGCCACGGGAGGTGAGCGCCAACTGGCGTCGACCATTTGTCTACCGGATTGCCGGCTGCGTCGAATTTCGCCCCGGAAGAGATCCGGCAGAAATACACTTCTTGCTGGCCTTCATAACAGGATAGCGTCTGGTAATTCAGATCCACCACGATGCGCTTGTCACTGGCCTCGGGATGGATCGGGCTGATTTCTTCTTCGGTAATCGGCCGGAATGCCTCCGCTGCCGCCCAGAAGATATCTCCATAGCTACCATACTGCTCATTGATGCGATACAGCACCTGCCCCATCGAATTGGTAGCCACGTCATCCACCCACAACACCTGGCTGTAATACAAACGCGGGCGAGGGACCTCTTTCAACCAGGGGGAATTCGGCTCGTTATCCAGGTAGATATCCACGTAGGGAACGGTCACTTCGGCCCACATTCCCCGCCCAATACTGGTCTCAGGCAAGGTGGTGATCGGCGCATTGGGTTGGTTAAACACCGGTTGCACGCTGGGCGCATAAACGTATCCTGAAGGAGTCTCGACCCACCTGCGACTCAGCAGCCCGGCCGGCGCTTCGCCCACCACCTCGCGCAGCCACACCAGCACCGTGTCTTCATAGATGGTTTCTAGCGATTCGCTGTCAGCGGATGGTTTCGCCCGGATATTGATCATCCCGCCCGTGCAGTTGCGCGCCAGGCGTTCTGCGTCTGGCCAATCCTCGGCCAGAAAATTCCACTTGAACCAGGGCCGTGCAATCACCAGCCCCGCTCCAAACATACTCATCTTGAGAAAATTTCTGCGTGAAATCATGTTAATTTCCTCTTCCAGACAAAGATAATCCGGAATAGTCAATTAGTCAACTGTAAACGAATGCCAACTCCATAGCCTGAGGTGCCGGAAGGTCGAACTACCCCACCCTAGGGCAGGATGAGGTGACCGAGCCAGATGGCTACCACCGGCACGGTCACGTTATCGATATCGTTAAACGGCAGCGATTCGATCACTGACCCAAAGAACGATATTGCTGTAATAGCCGGCAGATAATGGACCAGGCTGCCCGAAAAAGCGCCGGCCCAATGGTAAATTCCCACAAGTAGGACGGCAAAGGTCCAACCCCCGAGAAACATAGCCAGGGAACCGGCCCAGGATTTTCGCGCCGACCAGGGCAGCCGGGCGCCTTGCGTGCGATTCCCCACAATGTCGGCCAATCCATCTCCACCGCACAACAACATCAAAGCGATGATCCCGATTGGAGAATTACGCCAGTATACCAGTGTGATGATCACGAACATGATGCCGTAAAGCAGCGGGCCACGCAGGATCTCCTGGCGATCCCCGCTTCTCGACATGGCATCCACGGCCGCCTGGTCCTTGATAATTCCAAACCCGACCAGGGCAAACTGCACCGAGATTGCCAGCGGCACCAGTGAAGCCAGAAAGCGCGCCAGCAGAGAATCGGTAAACAGTAGCCAACACACCACAAATAACGGGCCGGTACCAATATGAATGATTTTCCGGCTCAGTGAGCTGCTGACCAGCCCTTTGTGCGCCAGAAAATCATTCAATCGGAGCCACAACAATGCAAGTAAAAATGTTACGATTAATGCCAGCCAATCATTACCAAGCATAGATATCCTTAAATTAACGTTCGCTGTGTTGTCTCTCGATTTCGCGCTCCATATCGCGCTTGGCAATGACTTGCCGTTTATCGTACAGTTTTTTACCTTTTCCGATGGCGATATCCAGTTTCGCTAATCCGTCTTTTAAATAAACCCTTACCGGGACGACCGTTACCCCTTTTTGACGCACGGCATCCCACAGCTCGCGAATCTCTTTTTTATGTAACAATAACTTACGCTGCCGCCTGGGATCGTGATTGAAGCGACTGGCCGGGTCGTACGGCGCAATGTGCGCATTGACCAGCCAGGCTTCTCTTCCATCTACCTGCACATAAGCCTCCGCCAGGCTGATCTGGCCGGCTCGCACGGACTTAATCTCACTTCCCTGGAGAGCGATTCCCGCCTCGAAATGTTCTTGCAGGAAATATTCAAAACCCGCTTTGCGGTTCGATGCAACTACTTTTTCGCCCATGGACTCATTTTAACATAACTACCCCCACTTGAATATGGAGAAGCCCGCCACAAAACGTAAACCCGCGAATAACAATAGTGCAGCCGCCAGCCCCACCCCTCCGGCGATGACCGGCCCAACCACAGAACCGGCCAGGATCGCCGCGTTCAAAGCGATGTTATACCACGCCAGAGAAGCCGGGCGTTTATCCTCTTCCACTCTTTCCAGCAGATAGTTGTACATACCGCCGTTGATCAAAGCCCAGGCCAGGCCGCCGACGATCGAGGTCAGGATATACATAACCAATGGTTGGCTGAACACCAACATCGCCGGGTATCCACCCAACAGCATCACGCCCAGCCCGACGATTTTTTGATTGCCGAAGCGAGTCACCAATTTCACCAGCTGCGTGGCGCCCAAAAACACTGCAATGTAGTACAAAGCAGTTCCGAGACTGATGACCTGGTCGGTAAATTGGAGCTGATCTACCTGGTACAGAGGAAAGATCGGTATGGCCAGGTACTGGGTCAGGTGGAAGAAAAAGAACAATAAAACCACGCGACCATACGGGCCTCGGATGACATCGGTTTTCAAATCGATGTTCAACCACCGTCTGCGCCTGGCTGGTATGCGGGGGCTTTCCGCCACCGTTGTCGCTCCGCTGGCGCCGCCTTCGGCAACGGGCTGGGGGAGAGACGCCAGCGTCGCGCGGCGGACAGCCGGCCTGACAAAGAAAAGGTGTGCGCTGCTGGCCATGGCCCCCAGAAAACCAAGTCCAAAGACGATCTGGTAACCCAACAAGAAGGGCGTGCTCTCCAGGATAAAGCCACACAGCAGACTGGTGACCATAGTAAAGATAGCAAAGAACACGTTACGGGCACTGGCCGCATGACCACGCCATTGAATCGGTACTGCTTCCGCGTACATAGCTGTAAACCCGACCGCCAGTGCTGTTCCTGGGATATTGAGCAGCAGCGTGATCAGGATAATCACAATCACCTGGACCGGGAAAGGAAATAAAACGGGCAGGGGAATCAGCAATAAGTAAAACACGCGGGAGAATAATGACGACAGGAAGATCGATTTGAACAGGTCTCGCCTGGCCAGCCAGTCACCCGAGGGCAGCGCCAGCCCCAGGTTCACCACCGCCGGCACAGCGGTGATCATCCCCAGTTGCAACGCACTCGCCCCGATGCGGGCCGCATAGATCGAGAGGAAAGCCAGCACGCTCCCGTTCAATACGCCAAACCAGGCAATATCCATAATGAGATGATAAATATTCGGCCGCAGATCAGGTGGGATCACCTGTATCCATCTAGACCGGAATACCAATGCTTGGAATGGGTTCTTCATAGAGATCGCATACCTTTACAGTTCGCCTGAATGGTTACAATCCCCCAAGATCGGGGCTCGCACCCCGTTCACTGGCTATCTTCTGGGCCAGCTCTTCCAAATCCGCCCCTGTCAATTTATGCCCCAGCCGCGCCGGGTGAGCCTGTTCCCAGGCGCGCAATGGCTCTGCCCAGTCAACCAATGCCTGGGGATCTGAAGGATAGTGCCCCCGGCGCGCGCCGGCATTGGTCACGTCGAATCCTTGCAAAGCCGCCTGCCAGGCTTCCCAGGGCGCCAGATCTGGCGTGTTGGAAAACGTCGATAACGCTGAAAAGAATACTGGCCGGGCATCTGGGAAGAAACGTACCATCGAACGCAGATATTCCAGGCTGTCGGTGGTATTGAAAATCAACCACAAAGGTAACAACCCCGTCCGCTCTACGACAGTTGCATCGTATTGGGTAAACATTTCGATTACAACGCCGGGAGGCGTTCGGCCTGCTCGCTTCAATCTCAGATTGACGCTAAAGAAAGCCAGGCGGGAAAAATCGTTCGGGTCATCCAATGCAATGCGGGTAAACCGGTAGCCCTCACGGCGGCACCATTCTTCCAGCGCCTCGCCATACTCAGGCTCACTGCCCCATTCCGACTCGGGACCCTCCTCCAGTGGGAAATCATCCAAGCGCCAGGCGCTATTATCCATCCCGGTACGCAAACAGTAATCGTGCAACCGTGGGCTGCCGGACAGGTACTCCTCAGGAGGAATCGCCCCCCATCCCCCCACCTGGAACACCGAACGTGGCCACAGTCGATAACGGCGCCACTGGGCCTTCCCTTCCAGATAGATCACTTCTCCGCCCGGTGTCAGGTGTGCTTGGATAAAACGCCGGTACGCTTCTGGCACTTCGAGGAGTTTCAATCTCAGGTGGTTCACGGCCTGGGTGAGCCAACCATCATGAACCGGGTCAAAATGCTGAATGGTCAGCAGGCTTTTGTCCTGTGCGGCTATGTTCCGTGCCAGTTCCGCCGCCCTCTGGTAGTATTGGAGCACATTTCCGCCCGGCGAACCGCCTTTCAAGGTCAACACGAAAGCCTGGGGGAGGAATACACTCCCTGTGGAAAGGGCCAGGTGTGCCGTGGCCCCGCCCATGGCGACTCCCGTCAGGATAGCTGGAAGTTTCTGCTCCAGGTCCCGGTAATCATTCAATCGAATTTCGGCTAATGTCTCTCCGCGGATACCTATCACCCGGTCCATGTCCAGGGCCCCGGGCGCCTGCACCCTGGGAATCAGCCACTCCGCCGTGCGCTTAGGCAGTTTTCCCAACCATCGCAGCCCCCAACGCTGCCAGGCAGGGAATTGGAAGGCATCGCTGTATTGGTCCCTTAACCCGGCCGCGATGGCGCGTGTAACAATGGGGGAAGAGCTCTCACGGCTTTCCAAATCGATCTCCTGTTTTAACTTACTGCCCCGGCCCATTCAGATGGATTCCTAATATTTTCAACCGGGCAGTTCTTGCATTCTGCCGAAGTCTAATTGTATCGTGATTTTAAAAAAGCGTTTTGAACCGCGCCTGGCGTAATATTGTAAATCCTGCCGGGAAACGCACATTTCCCACGTATCCCCTATTCACGTTAAGTTATAATTTCATCATAATCGGCCGGCCAGATAGTGGGATCTCGATCTGCCTGCCGTAGGCTCACCCCAGGGTTTACAACGATAAGGAACACAGGAATATGATAGAGGTTGCATTAGCATTAGGTGGCGGGGGAATCAAAGGGCTGGCTCACATCGGCGTGATCCGCTGCCTGGAAAAAGAAGGTTTCAAAATCAAAGCCATCGCCGGGACCAGCGCCGGGGGGCTGATCGGTGCAGCCTACGCCACCGGCGTGCCTCTTAGCGAACTCGAGGATCTCGTCATCCACGTCAACCAGGCCCACCTGTTCACCCGCAGCATCACCGACGGGCCTGGCTTGATGGGCCTCCAGGGCCTGACTACGATCCTGGCCGAATTCCTCGGGCAGCGCCATTTTTCAGACCTGGCCATCCCATTTGCCTGCACCGCCGTGGATATCCACACTGCGCAGGAAATTATATTGAATCAAGGTTACGTTTTGGACGCCCTGTTGGCCACCATCGCGATGCCCGGTGTTTTTCCTCCCAAAGAACTGTACGGCATGAGTCTGGTCGATGGTGGGGTTTTAGATCCCGTCCCGGTTGCCCTGGCCCGCTGGCTGGCCCCCGGGCTGCCTGTGGTTGCCGTCTGCCTTTCCCCCAAGCCCGAAGGTTGGGTCAATCTCAGCCCTATACGCATTCCCGCCAAGCCCCCAATTCATATTCCCATCGCCGTCCTAGAACAGTTCTCTCGCCTGCGCATTGCCCAGGCCTTCAACATTTTCATCAAATCGATGGATATCACCTCACGCATGCTGGCTGAAACCCGTATGCAAATTGAAAAGCCGGACGTCATTATTCGCCCAGAAGTTGAAAAATTCGGCGTCCTGGACGAAGTCAATGCCAGCGAATTGGTCAACATCGGTGAGCAATCCGTGGCTGCGGCTCTGTCGGCCCTGGCCAATACCCATTCGGTGCCCAATCGCATTCTCCGTCGCTTCCGCAGGGCTTCACTTCCGGGAAAGACCCTTGTGGATGCACAACACCCGGCGGAAGAGGAGTAATCCGGTGCCATGAGCAGAGACCTGCGCCAGTACGCACGCCAGACAAATTTCCGCCTGATGGCCGGTGGATTGATTGCGCTGTTTGTGATTGGTGATGGCTTGATTTATCTGCTCTACGGCCAATCTGCCGCCCTGCTCGGTTTGTTGTGCATGGTATTGGGTCTGGCGCCTATTGTTTTGATTTTGTTATTCTTTACTATCATGGATTGGATTGTTAAACGTGCCAATAGACAATGAACCTTATACAATCGAGAAAAACGGTTGGGTGATGCGTGTACGCCCACCTGCTGACACCACCAACGCTCGAATTCTATTATTAATCCACGGGCTGACCGGTGATGAACACTCTATGTGGGTCTTCTCCCGGCGTTTTCCAGAACAGTACTGTATTATCGCTCCACGCGCCCCTATGGCCTACGCCCAGGGCGGTTATACCTGGGTGGATGCCGGACTTCCAGAAAGGCCCGGTATTGATCAATTTACTCCCGCCGTCCCCAGGCTGCTCACAGAGCTGGCCGGCTGGTTGGACGATTTTAAACTCCCCCCCCAACCCATGGACCTGATCGGTTTCAGCCAGGGCACCGCCATGGTCTATTCGATCCTTTTAACCCAACCCTGGCAAGTCAATCGGATGGCCGCCTTGTGTGGTTTCTTGCCCGCGGGTGCAGAAAAGTACATCCCCCCGGGAAGCTTAAATGGGAAAAAGATCTTCGTCTCACATGGGGTCAACGACCCGGTCATTCCTGTGGAAGAAGCTCGCAAGGCTGTGCCGGTGTTACAGAGAGGTGGGGCAGAGGTAAGTTATTGTGAAGAAGATACCGGCCACAAACTAAGTGTGCAGTGTACCCATGGCCTCGAAGATTTTTTCGAGTTGTGACGCCGGGTGAATCCTCGTCTATCGACTCTGGGCGATGGAAAATAGGCCCAGAACCAGGCCAACTGCAAACAAACCGATGATGATCATCCCGGCCGGCACACCCGCTGCCAGGCTCTGGCTGGACATCTGGGAAAAAGTCGGGATGGCCAGCGGCGGCGGGGCGGTATAGGTGGGCAAACGTGAAGGTGCAGCGGTAATCACAAACTGCGCCGCCAACGTGGGGTTGATAGTAGGCGTCACCAGAGGCGTTGGTGTGGGCGGCGGTTCGACGACCGGTAAGTTGCCGGTCTGGACGTCCACCAGCGGGGCATACACCCATGCCTGGCTGCCGACCACGCCAGCGTACTCGATCAGGATCCAATCCCCACCGACCGATTTGCCTTTGGCCGGCGCTTGTTGCCCTACCAACAACACGCCTACTTTATCGTAATATGTGCCCGGTCCAGAACGCACGTTGATCTGCGTCTGGTCTGCGTCCGAACGCACGGTAATCATCGGTCCGCTCGGGGTACCGGTGACCGTAGCCATTGCAATTGTGGGAATCTGGGCCAATCCCTCTGCGTAAACCGGATTCCTTTCGCCTAACCCCAATAGAACTCCCCCTAAAATCAACATACTGAAGAGAAGTAGATACTTCTGCAAGCTTTTTTGCCGCATACAAACTCCACATTTTATTTCATTCGATGACTTTTTGATTATAATCGAATGTATGGATCAACGGATATATCATGGTCAGTTTAAACCAGTAGATCTGGCGAACATCCTCATCGCCCATTTCAACCGGGGCAATTTGCGCGTCCAACAGGTCGGCAATGGCAACCAGATTTCTGTCCAGATTGCCACCACAGCCGTTCCTGCATCTGGCGGGCAGACCGCATTGAGCGTCAATTTTCAAAAAGTGGAAGATGGGGTTCTGGTGCAGATTGGCAAACAGGCCTGGCTCGGTATTGCCGCCAGCCTGGGGCAAACCGCCATATCGGCCATGCGTAATCCATTTTCACTGTTGGGCCGGCTCGATGATCTGGCTCAGGACGTTGAAAATCTGACCCTTACCAACGAGGTCTGGAGCGTAATCGACGCGGGAGCCAGATCCATCGGAACCGGACATGAACTTTCGGAGCGCTTACAAAGGGTGGTTTGTGAATACTGCAACACGGCCAACCCACCCGGCGAGCCCAGGTGTATTGCCTGCGGCGCGCCTTTGGGCGATAACCAACCCGTTACCTGCAAGCGCTGTGGTTTTGTGATCCAACCTACCGATAAAGTGTGTCCAAACTGCCAGCAACCGCTTTAATCTGAGATCGCCGTTTTAGGGTTGCGCCACATTCGCCCATCGCTGTGGATGAACTCGTCTGCGCCAGGGGGGCCCCAGGTGCCGGACTCATACACCGGCAGGTTGCGAACCGGCGTGGTAGTCCATGCATCGATAATTCCCTCCGTGAAAGCCCATTGGGCCAGCACCTCATCGCTGCGGGTGAAGAGCGTGGCATCCCCCATAAGGACGTCCAACAACAGCCTTTCGTAGGCCTCCGGTGGCTCACCACCGAACGCCTCTTGATATTTGAACTCCATCTGTACCGGCGCGATCTTGTTGATCGGACCCGGCACTTTGGCCCCAAAGGTCAGGGTAATACCCTCGTCGGGTTGGAGCGTCAGCACCAGGGCGTTGGGCGCCTCTCCCGCCATGTTTTGCCAGTTGAATAACGACAGTGGCGTTTGCCGGAACTGGATCGTAATCTCGGTCGATCGTGACGGCAGGCGCTTGCCTGAACGCAGATAGAAGGGCACGTTAGCCCAGCGCCAGTTGTCCACGTGCACGCGCGCCGCCAGGAACGTCTCCGTGGTGGAATTGCTGGACACGTTCGCTTCATCCTTGTACCCCACCACCCGGTTGTTATACATCAGCCCAGAAGTATATTGGGCCCGAAACGTATTTTGAATAGCATAGACGCCGCGCATCGGCCTCAAGGCCCGCAGCACTTTCACTTTCTCATCGCGCACGGCCTCTGAGTTAAAAGCCACCGGCGATTCCATGGCCGTCAGGGTCAACAGTTGTAACAGGTGGTTCTGGAACATATCCCGGATCACGCCTGCCGATTCATAGTAATTACCACGCGTCCCGACTCCATGTGTTTCGGCTACAGTGATTTGCACGTGATCGACGTAACTACGGTTCCATAATGGCTCGAAAATACCGTTGGCAAAACGTAACACCAGGATATTTTGTACCGTTTCTTTCCCCAGGTAGTGGTCGATACGGTAGACCTGCTTTTCACGAAATACCTGGTGGATCTCGTTTTCCAGCTCCTCTGCCGATTCCAAATCATCTCCATACGGCTTTTCGACCACAATGCGTGTCCACCCTTCGTAGCCCTGGTGGATCCCGCAAGAGCCGATATTGCGGATGATTTCGATGTAGGCGTCCGGCGGTGTCGCCAGGTAAAACAACACATTGTTAATGTTCAGCCCTTTTAAGACTTCTCCCAGGCGTTTATAGCCATCCAGATCGTCAAAGCTTGACTGTAAATATAATGCCTCGTGGAGCAATTTCTCACGCACTTCCGGTTGTACCGGTTTTCTGCGTGCATACTCATCCAGGCCCTCAGAGAGGACCTGGCGCATGTACTCGTTCGTCCAATCACGGCGAGCGAACCCGATGATGCACAAAGGCTCCGGCAAGCGCTCTTCAGATAAGAGCTCGTACAACGCGGGGATTAATTTCCTGCGCGTCAAATCCCCCGTAACCCCAAAAATGACAAAAGCAATACCCCGTGGGGGATCAGCTTGTTCGCTCATATTTCGCTCCTATGGATCAACGATGTCTTTGGATCCAATCTCCTATTCGACCATTTTCATCGCGTGACCACCGAACTGATTGCGGGTTGCAGCCAGCAGTTTGGCCGCGTAGCTTTCATCCTGGCGGCTGTCGAAACGCCGGAAGAGCGCCGCAGTGATCACCGGAGCCGGAACATCGTTATTGATCGCTTCAAATACCGTCCACCGGCCCTCACCCGAATCGGCCACCCAGCCCTGGATCTTGGATAGTTCCTGGTCTTCTTCGAGTGCGTACCCAATCAGCTCAAGCAGCCAGGAACGCACGACCGAACTGTGACTCCAGATCTGGCTGAGCTGGTGCAGGTCCAGTTCCCAATTCTTCTGGTTCTTTAACAATTCGAACCCCTCGGCATAAGCCTCCATCATACCGTATTCGATGCCATTGTGAACCATTTTCGTAAAATGACCGGCCCCATTGCCGCCTACGTGCCCCCAGCCTTTATCCGCACTTGGCGCCAGGGATTGTAGAATGGGGGTAATGGTATCGACCGCTTCTTTCTCGCCACCCACCATCATCGAATAGCCGTTCTCCAATCCCCAGACTCCCCCGCTGGTACCTACGTCCACAAAATGGATCTGTTTTTCATCCAGGTAAGGTTTACGCCCCATCGTATCCCGGAAATTCGAATTGCCACCGTCCACAAGGATGTCTCCAGGGGAGAGCAAAACGGCGACTTTTTCCATCATATCTTGGGTCGGCTTTCCTTCGGGGACCATCAACCACACGATACGTGGGCTGGGAAGCTGGCTGACTGCATCTTCGACCGTATAGACCGGGATAATTCCTTTTTGCTCTTCCGCCAGTCGAGTGGTCACCTGGCCGGTGCGGTTAAACGCCACGACTTCGTGCCCGGCGCGAGCCAGACGGCGCGCCATATTTCCCCCCATACGACCTAGACCCAACAATGCCAATTTCATGATTCGCATTCCTCCATGTGATTAGTGTAAGTTGTTCGGCAATGATAAAGATTGTACATGAAGTTCATCAACTTTATCAATAGCAATTGGAGATCAAAAACCGGTCAATCGCCGGATGATCGGATTTATTCGTAAGCCTACCGGCTTATATAAATTCCCTGAATTCGTCCATAGCCAGCTATAATAAACCTAGAACCTATCCGAAAAATATATCTATGTAGTGTTTTTTGTCGAGCTTCACTCGACAAAAAACACTACAAAAGTATACTCGGATAGATACTTAGTCAACCTGGGGTAAAGATTAATCCCGAGCTTAAAATCCGCAAAGCCGTACAATCTACTCGTGCGAGGAGTGATTCCGGATTGAAAAATCTTAATAACGCTATTACCGACGTCCCCGGCATCCTGGTCGGTCACGCCCACGACCTGGATGCGCTGACCGGTTGCACGGTAATCCTTTGCCAGGATGGCGCTGTAGCCGGCGTGGATCAGCGCGGTGGTGCCCCAGGCACCCGTGAAACAGATGCTCTGCGTCCCATGCACCTGGTCGAACACGCCCACGCCATCATGCTGGCCGGCGGCTCCGCCTTTGGATTGGATGCCGCTTCCGGCGCCATGCGCTACCTGGAAGAAAAAGGGATCGGGGTCAATACCCTGGTTGCCCGCGTCCCCATCGTTGCGTCGGCCATCCTCTTCGACCTCGGGATTGGATCAGCCAGCGTTCGCCCGGACGCCGCCATGGGTTATCAGGCTTGCTTGAACGCCTCGCCCAACCCGCCCGAACAGGGCAACGCCGGCGCCGGGGCTGGCGCATCTGTGGGTAAGATCCTCGGTAACGGGCAGGCCATGAAATCCGGTATTGGTACCGCCAGTATGGATGTGGGCAACGGCGTCATCGTGGGCGCCATTGTCGCTGTGAATGCCCTGGGAGACGTCATTGACCCCGCCAATAACCAGATCGTGGCCGGGGCACGCTCGATTAATAAAGGCCCCGTCCACATCGGCGCCCAGGGCGTGTTCGCAGATACCATGGAAGTCATGCGCAGCATGGTCGGACGCACTGCATTGGGGTTGGCCACTCGCCAGAACACCGTCATTGGTGTGGTAGCAACCAATGCCAAACTCGATAAGGTGGAAGTCAACAAAATCGCCCAGATGGCGCACAATGGCCTGGCCACGACCATCCGCCCGGCGCATACCTTGTTGGATGGCGACACGATCTTTGCCCTGGCCACCGGCCAGAAAAAATGCGAAGCCATGATCGTGGGAGCCTTCGCCGCCCAGGTGATGGCCAACGCCATCTTGCAAGCCGTCCGGTCTGCCCAACCTGCCGGTGGTCTGCCATCTGCACAATCGATCCGGCCGGAATTATTCAATACCGATTTATAGAGATACCTGGATAGGGAGGTATGCGTGTCAGAGCACCCTTTGACAATTTTTTCCGGATCGGCTCATCGTCAATTGGCCCAGGAAGTGTGTGATCTGTTATCCATTCCACTGGGCCAATCTACCACCCAGCGTTTCCCGGATGGAGAATTACACGTAGAGATCGAAGAGGTGGTCCGCGATCAGGACGTCTTCCTGATCCAACCTTGTGGCTCTCCGGTGAACGATAACTTGATGGAATTACTCCTCTACCTGGATGCTTTCCGCCGCGCCAGCGTTCATAAAGTCAATGCCATTATTCCTTACTTTCCCTACGCACGCCAGGAAAGGATGGTCAAAGGCCGTGAGGCCATCAGTGCCCGTGTTGTGGCCAACTTGCTCGAAAACCAGGGTGTCCAGCGGGTGATCTTTGTCGATATTCACAACCCCGCCATCCAGGGTTTCTTCAATATACCGGTTGATCCCCTATCTGCACTTCCCGTTATAGGGCCCTATTTCAAAACCCAGGATATCAGCAACGCCGCCATTGTTTCCCCCGATGTGGGGCGCGCCACCTTATGTGGCAAGTATGCAGAATATCTCAACCTGCCCCTGGTCGTGATGCACAAACGGCGCACCGCCAGCGGGGTAAAATCGACGCACGTCGTTGGTGAAATCGTCGGCCGGCGCCCCATCATCATCGATGACATCATCGCCAGCGGAAGCACGTTGAGCCTTCTGGATGCCCTCTACCAGGCTGGCGCTCAAGGTAAGGCTTGTTTTGCCATCACCCATCCCGTCCTTTTACCTTCTGCCATCCAGACCATCCGCGCCGAAGAACGCATCGAATCCGTGGTAGTGACCAATAGCCTGCCGGTGCCGTCCGAGAAAAGGATCGATAAGATTACCGTTCTATCCATTGCACCTTTGTTGTCCGACATCATTTCACGTATTTACCACGGGCGTAGTATCACAGACCGCCTCACCGTTTCTTGATCCCTGGCACTCTTCACGGGTATAGCAAGGCCAGAGTTTCCGCACTGATTCTCGCCTGCCTTGCTTGCTGCGTGAGTTATAATAATTACTGGATTATTCAGGCGTTTATTTTATTGTTATTTATAATTCGGGCTTAGCCTTTCGCCGGACTATTCAATCCGCCCAGAATATTTCCAATTAATATTCGTATCTGCATCATATTTCAATAATTTATCCCACAATACCCTTTTATTTTGCGCAATAATGAAAGGAATGCAATCATGATCCAAATCATTGCTGACACGACATCCAGCATCCCGGTGTCAAAAATGCAGGAATTGGGCATTTTTTTTGTGCCCCAGATCATTATCTTTGGGGAGGACAGCTATCGAGACGACTATGAAATCGACTCGGCGACCTTTGTCCGCCGGCTGCGCGCCTCGGTCCAACTCCCCAAAACCGCTGCGCCCCCACCGGCGCTCTATACGCCCATCTATAAACAATTGGCTGAGGCTGGCGATACCATGATCGTCATCTGTCCCTCCGCCGAAGTCAGTGGTACCGTGCGCAGCGCCACGGTAGCCGCTCAAGAATTTCCCGACGCTGATATCCGCATCATCGACACCCGCGCCATTGGCTCTACCCTGGGCTCCATCGTTTTGCAGTCCAAAGAATGGGTTCAGGCCGGTATAGACGCCGACACACTGGTAGAGAGGATCAAAAGTATGAGCTCTCGCCAGAAGATGTACTTCATCGTCGATACCCTCGAATATTTGCACAAAGGTGGTCGTATCGGGGGCGCCCAGGCCTTGCTGGGCAGTATCCTGCAGGTCAAGCCCATCTTGACCATGAACGATGGCCGCGCCGAACCGGTTGAATCCTGCCGCACCAAACGGCGCGCCCTGGCGCGTGCCCTTGAATTGGTTTTAGATGAATATCCAAAAAACCAAACTGGTTATTTGAGCATCATGCAAGGCGATGCAGAAGAAGAGGCCGTAGTGTACGCTCACGAATTGAGCGAACAGTTGGGCATCAAAGAAATTCAAATCTACAATTTGCCCCCGGCCATTTTGGTCCACGTCGGGCCTGGCGTGATTGCGGTCGGCTTTTTTAAGCCTGAGACCCCTGAATAACTACTTCAATTTACCCGACCAGTAAGAATAAAAAGGCACCGCAGTCCGGATGGGCTGCGGTGTATTCTTTACAGGGCCTGTTCCAGGATCTCCATCATCTCACTCTTTTCCAGCACGATCGGATTGCCTTTCATCGAACTGGATACCGCCGCTTTTTCCACCAGGAGGGGTAGGTCCGCCGGGCGGATGCCATAAGTAGAAAAACTGGGGATGTCCAACGCCGCACACAGCTCCTCGATCCACCGCACACCTTGCGCCACGCTGGCTGCCGGGTCGCCGGTCAGCAATCCCGCCGCTTCGCGATAACGCTCCAGCGCCGGGTGCCCAGGAGAGCGGCGTTCCAGCGCTTTGACGTTCACGTCCACCACGATGGGCAACAGGCGAGCACAAACTGCGCCATGGGGAGCATCGAACATACCCCCCAGCGGACCGGCAAACCCATGTGCTGCGCCAAGCCCTGCGTTGGCCAGGGAAAGGCCGCCCAACAGGCTGGCCCAGGCCATGTCTTCCCGGGCCGTTACGTCGTCACCCTGCCGGTAGGCTTGCAGCAGGGATTTCCCTGCCCGTGCCAGTCCCTCCCGGCAGAACATATCCGTCATCGCATTGGCTCGTACAGAAACGAAAGGTTCCAGTACCTGGGTGAGGGCGTCCATGCCCGTGCTCGCCGTCACTCCCGCCGGGAGTGTATAAGTCAATTCAGGATCGATTAATGAGACTTTGGGCAAGATATAACTGCTGCGCAGGCTTACCTTGACCTTTTTCTCGGGGACGGCCAGCACCGCATTGCGGGTCACTTCGGTTCCCGTACCGGCCGTGGTCGGGATCGCCAGCATAGGCGCAGCCGGGTGGTGCAGCGGTTGGTTGGCTCCCACGACTTCGAGGTAATCCATCAGCTCTCCCGGGTTGGTCAGCATCCCCGAAACAGCCTTGGCCGTATCCAGAACACTTCCGCCGCCGAACCCGATCACTAAATCCGCCCGGGCTTCCTTCGCCGCCGTGACGGCCTGGTGCGCCAGCTCGACCGTGGGTTCGCCGGAAACAGGAAACGCCGCCCAACCGATTCCTTTTTCTTCCAGTAGAGCCTGTACGCGTTCCGGCTGTGCTTTCCCAGTACCGGTGACCAGGAAAGCCATTGTTCCCATTTGGGCTGCAATTTCCCCGGCCTGGCTCAACTTGCCGCGGCCGAATAATATTCGATTCGAAGTAGCAAAATCAAAATTCATCTCTACTCCCATCCCGCATCGTCTGGGAAGATGTTGGTATATTTGGCGCTGGTGCGCGCCTCTGCCATCATTTCGGCCACGCGGTCACGCCAGGTCAGGTAATGTTGGGTCTCTTTATGCGCCGCCGCAGCCGCCACATTTTTATAGACTTCGATCAAAACAAACCGGGTTGGGTCATCATTTTCCTGAATGAAATCGAAGCGGGCGATGCCATCCTCGAGATTGCTATGACGCGCGTTCTCGATGGTTGCGCTTTTAAATTGGTCCACAAATTCCTGTTTGACATGCACGTTAACGAGAACGATATACATATTTCCCTCCGCATCTGAATTGAAGTGCAAGTGTTG
>JAAZNB010000302.1 GCA_012798515.1 Chloroflexota bacterium | reverse complement strand
TGCCCCCCACCACACCCCGGTCGGCCGCCTGGACGAAGTCAAAGCCGCCAAAGACCTGGTGTTGTGCTGCTGGATACCCGACCAACCTTAGTTCCAGACTTGATCGATAGACCGCCTGATGACCAGGCGGTCTATTTAATTCCAAGAAAATTCTATCGAATTTGTAATGTTTAAAAAGATCATTATCACGGATAATCAATACAGGGGTAATATATTAATTATATTTTAGTAAAAGGAGGTGATGATGAATGAATGTTGCTATAACTGAAAAGGGACAGGGCTTGATGGAGTACGCTCTAATTCTTGTTTTGGTCGCGGTTATTGTCCTCGTAATTCTCGTACTCATCGGCCCAGCGGTAGGGACAATGTTTAGCAGCGTCATCCGAGAAGTGTGAACAATTTCATGATTCCCACCGACGCCACCCCCATTTTGCGGGGTGGTATCGTTTAATTATCTTGCCAAATTGAACCTTTTTGAAAATCCATCCTGACCAAAGGCCTGATTCAGGATACAATAGCAACATTATGGGGTAAGAACGAGTGTAACGCCTGTGGGGTTTGCCAACGTCCCCCAGCCGCGTAAGCCGGGAATATCTGCTTCCAGGGCTTAGCAAAAGATGCACGTGGAGCTCAACCCGGCTGCATTTGACAAGCCAATTTGATTCAGGTATACCTATGGTGAGGTGAAACCATGAAATTAGAGGGGTTAAAAATCTTATATTTACTGGCGCCTGAGTTCGAGGACCTGGAGTTCTGGGTTCCGTTGATGCGCCTTCAGGAAGAGGGCGCCGACGTAACCGTTGCCGCCCCGCAGGCCAAGACCAGCTATACCGGTAAGTATGGCGTCAAAGCCGTCTCCGATATTGCCTTTGGGGACATGCAGTCCGCTGAATTCGACGCGGTCATCATTCCCGGGGGATGGGCTCCCGATAAACTGCGCCGTTACCAGCCCGTGAAACAGGTCGTGCGAGAGCTGTACGATGCCGGCAAGACCGTCGGGATGATCTGCCACGCCGGACTGGTCGGCATTAGCGCCGGGATCGTCCAGGGGCACACTGCCACGGGGAGCCTGGGGATCAAAGATGACCTGGTCAGCGCCGGCGCCACCTGGGTGGACCAGCCCGCGTTCCGTTCCGGCAACCTGGTCTGGGGTCGCGTGGTGCCAGATATTCCTTATTTCTGTAAGGAACTGGTCGCCGCCCTGAGCGAATATCGCCAGGCGACGTCGAAATAACCCGCGCCTGAGGCATCGTGATCACGGAAATCGACTTTTCGAAATATACCCGCTTCCCGGGTGAGGTGGGCAACGTTTTTGACGTGCTGCTGCACAAAGCCGAAGGGATCGACAGACTCCCCCATTGGCTCTTCGCGGGGGTATTGTTTCTGGTTGCCTTGCTCCCTACGCAAGCCAACTGGCCTT
This sequence comes from Chloroflexota bacterium, assembly GCA_012798515.1. GTDB lineage: Bacteria > Chloroflexota > Anaerolineae > Anaerolineales > Anaerolineaceae > JAAZNB01. The sequence goes on along the minus strand of JAAZNB010000302.1, from coordinate 2,470 downwards.
ACACGATCCTCCTGTACATCTTTTTCTTGTTAGACTGGCTGTCCCTGGCGCTGCTTCCCGTGCGCGGTCGTTCTTTCGGCCCGCCCAAGCCGCCTGTGCTCATCCTGGCCGTGCTGCGCGCCGTGTTTGCCTGGCTGCCTCCACCGGTGTGGATCCCCTTGCAAATCATCGGCACGGGGCTGGTTATCTACGGCTTTTGGATCGAGCCACACCGCCTGACGGTCACCCACCAGACGCTCAAGACGCCCAAATTAAAAAGCGGCACCCGCCTGCGATTGCTGCACCTGGGTGACCTGCACATCGAGCGCGCCACGCGCCGGGAAGAAGAGCTGAATTGCCAGGTCAAGGCCCTGCAGCCCGACCTGATCGTTTTTACCGGCGACGTGCTCAATCTTTCTTATCTGCAAGATCGCATCTCCTGGAACCAGGCTCGCCAGGTGATGTCCGAATGGAGCGCTCCGCAGGGGGTTTACCTGGTCACCGGTAGCCCGGCCGTGGACCTGGCCGGTAACATGCCCGAGCTGCTCGCCGGCCTGCCCCTGCGCTGGCTCAAGGACGAGCATATTTCCGTTCCTGTCGGCGACGAATGTCTCAACCTGGTGGGCGTGACCTGCACCCACCGCCCTTTTCTGGATGGCCCCCGCCTGGAAGAAACCTGCCAGGGACTGTCCGACGACTTCACCGTTTTGCTATACCATTCTCCCGACCTGGCCCCCATCGCCTCCCGGCTGCCAATCGATTTGCAGCTCTCCGGCCATACCCACGGGGGGCAGGTCAGGCTGCCCTGGTTCGGCGCCCTGTTCACCGGCTCGTTGTACGGGCGCGCCTTCCAGTCCGGCCGCTACCAGTTGGACCGGCTCACCCTGTACATTTCCCGGGGCATCGGCATGGAAGGCGCCAGCGCGCCGCGCGTGCGCTTCCTCTGCCCTCCCGAGATCATCCTGTGGGAAATTGAAGGGACAGGACAGGTATAGGTTTATCACTACACACTTCGGGCCCGGAGCTACTCCGGGCCCATTACTCATCTCTACCTGGAGGATCGTATGAGCCGTCAAGGCAAATATTCTTTTGCATCGAGTTACGAAGTCATCACCGCCCCTGGCAGCGCCCAGGGACCGGTGGTCGTGTTTAAAAATAGCGCTGCCCTCCCTGCGCCCGGCCAGCCGGGTAAAAAAGTAGGGGAAGTGGTCCTGCTTCAGGAATCATCGGGGGGGATGAGCCTGATCGTCTCCCTGGGAGAGGCCCGCAAAGCCACCCCCGCCATCTACCGCCAGGCGGGCAGCACCATCACACGCTGGTTGAAGAAGCACGGCTCCGGTCCGGCCACCCTTGATCTGGACGCCAGCGACCTGAATGAGGTCCCCGGGAGCCTGGCGGCCCTCCTGGAAGGGATCTTCCTGGGGGATTACGAGTTTACCCGCTACCTGACCTCCCGGCCAGAGCCGGTCCCGGCCTTGTTCTTTTTGTTGTGCGCTCCGGCTGAACAACAAGCCGTGGCAGCTGCCGCGCAGCATGCCCACCTGTTGAGCAACGCCGTCAACCTGGCTCGCGATTGGGCCCAGGAGCCGGCCAATGTGATCAATCCCATCAGCCTGGCCGGTCGCGTCCAGGAGCTGGTGGCGGGCAGGCCTATCCAATGCACCGTGCTGGACGACACCCAACTGGCCGCCATGCACGCCGGCGGGATCCTGTCTGTCGGCCAGGGCAGCCACACCCCGGCGCGTATGATCGTGCTGGAATACAGCTCCCAGTCTGCGGCGGCTTCCGACCCGGTCGTGCTGGTGGGCAAGGCCATCACCTTCGACACCGGTGGTTATTCGTTGAAGAGCGTCGAGAGCATTCGCAGCATGAAATACGACAAGTGTGGCGGCGTGGACGTCATCGCCACCCTGTTGGCTGCCGCCGACCTGGGCCTGGACGTCCACCTGGTGGGCATTGTCTGCGCCGCCGAGAACATGATTTCGGACACGGCCTACCGCCCCGACGACATCCTCACCACCCTGTCGGGCAAGACCATCGAAATTATCACCACTGACGCCGAGGGGCGCCTGGTGCTGGCCGACGGCCTGACCTACGCCCAGCGTAACTTCAAGCCGCGCGCTTTGATCGATCTGGCTACCCTCACCGGTGGCGTGATCACCGCCCTGGGCCGTGTGCGCGCCGGGATGATGACCAACAATGAAGCCCTGGCCGGGGCCCTATTCCGGTCCGGCGAAGCGACCCACGAACGACTTTGGCAGCTCCCCCTGGACGACGATTACGAGAAAGCCATCCGTGGCGACGACTCCGATTTCAAGAATTCCGGCGGCCGGGAAGGCCACCCCATCATGGGCGGCATTTTCTTGAAACAGTTCATCGAAAACGACGTCCCCTGGGCCCACCTGGATATTGCCGGGATGTCCGATTACCCCAAAGATATGGAATACGCCCCCAAGGGTGCCAGTGGTTTTGGCATCCGCTTGCTGGTGCA
>JAAZNB010000301.1 GCA_012798515.1 Chloroflexota bacterium | reverse complement strand
TGCATCCCAACCATTTTATGGATGAGCCCTTGTTCGTGGGGGAGCGGGAGCGCATCCGCCAGCTGGCCCGGGATCTGCCACACGTACACGTGGTCGAACCGGTGCCGTTGGGCGGTGAATTGGGGTATTATTCTGGTGAGGACATGCCTGAGAAGACATCCATGATGGCTTATTCCGACGTGTTCCTGACCGTCTATTCGACCATGGTCGTCGAGGCTGCCATCCACGACCGCCCTATCGTCAGCGTGTGTTTCGACGCTCCCGGTGGTTGGAACCAGCCCGGTCGTTTCTCCTTGGCCCTGTCAGAGATCGGCAACTGGCCGACGCACCAGCGCTTCCGCCAGGCTGGGGCCGGTATGGTGGCCTTGACCGAGCCGCAGCTCAAAGAGGCGGTCAATCGCTACTTGCTAGACCCGGATGCCGACCGGGAGGAACGCCAGGCGTTCATCCGCCGTGAATGCACCTATACAGACGCCAGCGCCGGGCGGCGCACGGGCCAATTTTTGTTGGAGAAAATGGGGTTATGAGATTTCTGATTGCAGGCTTCGGCTCGATCGGCCGGCGCCACTTCCGTAACCTGAAAGCCCTGGGAGAGCGGGATATTATCCTGTACCGCACCCACCAGAGCACATTGAAGGACGACGAACTGGCGGCTTACCCCATCGAGACTGATCTACGCAAGGCGCTCGATTACCGGCCGGATGCGGTGATCATCGCGAACCCGACCGCCCTGCACCTGGACGTCGCCATTCCGGCGGCGCGGGCCGGGTGCAGCATCTTGATCGAGAAACCGGTGTCTCATTCGTCTGAAGGCCTGGATGAGCTGAAGGCGGCGCTGCAAGAGGGCGGGGGCAGGCTGCTGGTCGGTTTTCAATTCCGCTACCACCCCGGTCTGCAAAAAGTGGTCGAGTTGTTGAAGCTGAAAGAGATCGGGCGGCCGCTCTCGTTCCGGGCGCAGTGGGGCGAATATTTGCCCGACTGGCACCCCTGGGAAGATTACCGCAAGTCTTACAGCGCCCGCGCCGACCTGGGCGGCGGGGTGGTGTTGACCCTCTCGCATCCGCTGGATTATCTGCGCTGGCTGTTCGGTGAGGTGGAATCCGTGTGGGCCTATACGGCACACCTGAGCGACCTGGAACTCCAGGTAGAGGACATGGCCGAGATCGGGCTCAGTTTCGAAAACGGGCCTATCGGCAGCGTGCACCTGGACTACTACCAGCGCCCGGCCGTGCATCGCATGGAAATCGTGGGCACGGAGGGCTTGATCCAGTGGAACAACGCCGACGGAGCCGCCCGCCTGTTCCGCGCCAGCGTAGACAGTTGGGAGAGCTTCCTGTTGCCCAGCGGATTCGAACGTAACGAGCTCTTCCTGGCCGAGATGCGCCACTTTATTTCCGTGGCGCGGGGCGAGGAGCCGCCGGCGTGTACCCTGGCGGATGGAATGCAGGTGATGAACCTGGTGCAAGCTGTACACGAATCCAGCCGCCTGCAAAAACAGATCTTTCTCAACCATCATGCCCGTGCTTGATTGCCTGGATTGGATGGCGCCTGTATGAAAGCAGCCTCACGACCGAAAAAAGACCTTTCCTTGCTGTGGGCGATCCTGTTCTTCAGCGCCCTCACGGTGTGGATGACCTGGCCGCTGGCAACGCGAATGCAGGATTGGATGGTCGGCCAGATGGGCGACAACGTCTACTTCGTGTGGATGATCGGCTGGATGAAGAAGGCCCTGTTCGAGCTGCACGTCAACCCCTTTGACGTGTGGTTCTTGAACTATCCCGAAGGCTGGAACATGGCCTACACAGAGATCACGCCGATCATGCTGGCGCTGGCGCTGCCGTTCAGCTTCCTGGGCGGGGCCACGTTTGCCTACAACATGGCCATGATGTTGAGCTTCGTCCTCTCCGGCCTGGGGATGTACCTGTGGGTCCGTTACCTGACCGGCCGCAGTGACGCCGCTCTGGTGGCGGGGACCATCTTTGCCTTCGTGCCGTATCATTTTGCCCACTTTTTAATCGGCCACCTCAACCTTTCGGGGACCCAGTGGTTTCCGTTCTATTTCCTGGGCCTGTTCCAGCTGCTCGAAGGGCGCGACGCCGCAGGCTGGAAGCAGCTGGCCTGGAAACCGGCCGTGCTGGCCGGGGTTACCCTGGGCCTGATTGCGCTGACCTCGCAATATTACGTCTATATGGCGCTGATCGTCAGCGCCTTCCTGGTCGTCCTGGACGTGCTCCTCCTCGACCGTTCGCGGCTCAAGAACCTGGGCTACTGGCGCAACCTGGTGGTAATGGGCCTGGTCTCACTGCCCCTGGTCCTGGTGGCCATTGCGCCCTACGTGAGCCTGTCCCAGCAGGGCGGGTTACCGGACCGCAACCTGGGTATCGTACGTCTGTATTCGGCCAGCCCGACCGATTTTCTCCTGCCGTCCACCGACCACTTCTTGTGGGGGGCCTGGATCGGCAGCCATTTCAACCGCGACATGTGGGTGGAAGGCACGCTGTACATCGGGATCGTCTCCCTGGCCCTGGGGGGGATCGCCTGGTGGCAACGCAAGGCGTTGAACCACTCCCGGACGATGGTCTGGCTGCTGTGGGGCGCCCTATTTGCCATGGTGTTGGCCATGGGCACCGATCTGCACTGGCTGGGCCAGCCGGTGGAGCTTAACCTGCCGGCTTTCCTGGCCGAGCGCCTGCACCGCGACACCCTGCCCCTGATCCTGCCCGGCTACGTCTTGTTCCAATATTTTCCCTTCTATGCCAAGCTGCGAGCCTTGATGCGCTTTGGCGTCTTCGTGCTGGTGTTTAGCGCCGCGGCGGCCGGCCTGGGCGCTGCCTGGGTTTTGCAGCGCGTACGCCCGGCGTGGCGCCTGGGGGCGCTGGTTGGCTTGCTGGCGCTGGTATGCCTGGACTTCTACCCCGGCCCGTACCAGGAGTTCACCCACGTAGAACCACGCCCGGTAGATTACTGGCTGGCTGCTCAACCGGGGGACGGGGCTTTGATCCAGTTCCCCTTCATCGAAGGTGAAGACCAGGAGCAGACCTACTATACCCTGGTGCATGGCAAGCCGTTCGTGGGCGGCTTCTTCAACGCATTTCCGCCGGCGCAGTATTCCCGCCTGAAGCCCAT
>JAAZNB010000300.1 GCA_012798515.1 Chloroflexota bacterium | reverse complement strand
GGCTGTATCTGGCGGCACATTTTGTGCCGCCAGATACAGCCATCTCGCACTCTTTTTAAAGTCCCCGCCCTTGAGGGCGGGGATTTAGGGGTGGGTGATAGCAAATCTCATAGAACAAGTGTTTTGATGCAATTGCCCTGCGATCCCCCGCCAGGGCGCATTGACATGCCCTATCCCAGACGGTACAATGAACGCCGGTACCTATGGACTTTTTAAACGATCTCAACTCTCAACAACGCCAGGCCGTAACGGCCGCGCCCGGGCAAACCCTGGTGCTGGCCGGCCCCGGCTCGGGGAAAACCCGCGTTTTGACCAACCGCATCGCCTACCTGGTACAGGCCATGGGGGTGCGACCCTATCACATCCTGGCAGTGACCTTCACCAACAAGGCCGCCCGCGAAATGCAAACCCGCCTGGAGCGCCTGTTCGGCGCCACCCTGGACGGCATCTGGCTGGGCACCTTCCATGCGGCCTGCGCCCGCATCTTACGCCGCGAAGCCGACTACCTGCCGGTCAGTTCCAGCTTTGTCATCATGGACGCCGACGACCAGGAAACGCTGGTCAAGCGGGCCCTCAAGGAGCTGAACATCAGCGATAAGCTCTACCGGCCCTCCAGCGTACACGCCGCCATCTCCAACGCCAAGAATAACCTCACCCTGCCGGAAAACTTTCCCACGCGTAATTACCGGGACGAGGTCATTGTGCGCCTGTACGAGCGCTACCAGCAGCTCTTGCAGGCCAGCAACGGGGTGGATTTCGACGATCTGCTGCTCATGACGGTTAACCTGCTGGAGAACCACCCGGAGGTCAAGGAAAGGTACGCCCGGCGCTTCGAACATGTCCTGGTAGACGAGTTCCAGGATACCAACGTGGCGCAGTACCAGCTCCTGGGCCAGCTCTCCTCATATCACCACAACCTGTACGCCGTGGGCGACGAGGACCAGTCGATCTATCGCTGGCGCGGCGCCGACTACCGCAACGTGCTGCGTTTCGCCGAAGATTTCCCTGGCTGCCAGAAGATCCTCCTGGAGCAGAATTACCGCTCCACGCAGACGGTGCTGGATGCGGCGCGGGCGGTGATCGACCGCAATCCCTACCGCACGCCCAAGAACCTGCGCTCCGACCGCGGGCCCGGTAACCCCATCCTGAGCTACGAAGCCGTGGACGATCACGCCGAGGCGGCCTACGTGGTGGACACCATCCAGCAGCTGGTCTCCGGCGGTAAGTGTAAGGGTTCCGACTTCGCCGTGATGTACCGCACCAACGCCCAGTCCCGCCTGCTGGAAGAGGCCTTCCTGCGCTCGGGGCTGCCCTACCGCCTGGTGGGCGCCCAACGTTTCTACGGGCGGCGGGAGATCAAAGATATGATCTCTTTCCTGCGCCTGGTGCACAACCCTGCGGATGAGGTCAGCCTGATGCGCGTGATCAACGTCCCGCCGCGGGGCATCGGCGACAAGACCCTGGTGGCCCTCCAGCTGGCCGCCCGCCAGGCCGGCGCCGGCCCGGGAGAGGTGCTCATCGACCTGGGGCGACAAGGGGACCAGTCGCCATACTGGAAATCCTTCAGCGGGCGCGGCGCCACGGTGCTGGTCGATTTCGGCGCCATGCTCTCCGATTGGCGCGAAGGCAGCCAGGCGCTGACCCTGCCGGCCCTGTTCGACCGCATCCTCAACGATACCGTGTACCAGGCCTACCTGGACGACGGCAGCGAAGAAGGCCAGGGCCGCTGGGAGAACGTGCAAGAGCTGCGCAAACTGGCCTACGAATACCAGGACCGCGGCCTGACCGAGTTCCTCGAAAACCTGGCCCTGGTCTCCGACCAGGATACCCTGCCGGAACAGACCGACGCGCCCACTTTGTTGACCCTGCACGCCGCCAAGGGGCTGGAGTTCTCTCACGTATTCATCATTGGCCTGGACGAAGGCCTGATCCCGCACAGCCGCTCGATTGATGACCCGGAAGAGATGGCCGAGGAACGCCGCCTGTTCTACGTGGGCCTGACCCGGGCCCGCAACCAGCTGTACCTGGTGCGCGCCGGGCAGCGCAGCACCTACGGCTCTTACGAGGTCAGTGAGCCCTCGCGTTTCCTGAGCGACATCCCCGAGGAGCTGGTGCACACCCAGGGCAACCGTTCTCACGGCCGCCGTTCCACCAGCGCCTGGCAAGACGCCACCCGCTGGCAGACGCGCAGCGCCCCGTCGGCGATGAAATCGGCCCCGGTGGTGGAGCGCCGTTTCCCACCCGGCAGCCGGGTCAACCATCCCACCTGGGGCGAGGGCATGGTCGTGGACAGCCGCATCCAGGACGAGGAAGAGACGGTGGACGTGTTCTTCGACAGCGTGGGGTTCAAGCGCTTGCTGGCCTCGGCCGCCAAGCTGGAACGCATTCGGAAATAACACAATTTCGAACGGATTTTTACCGGCCGGCAGAGGTTACCCCCTGCCGGCCGTTTGTTGTGGGCCGTTTCAGGCGCTTTCAGCGGACAGGTTGGGCAGCTCCTCCTCCAGGCGGCGCAGGCGCGGGTAGAGCAGGCCGGCAGTAGCGGAGAGGATCTTGAGGCTGCCCAGGGCCAGGAACATCAGCCCCACCCCGCGCCCGGGGCCGGCGCCCATCACCTGCCCCAGGCTGGCGGCCAGGGCGCCGCCCGGCAGCAGCAGAGGGGTGAAGACCTTTTCGGCCAGCGGCCCGGCGGCCAGCAGCGCCAGGGGCGCCATCGACCCGGCCAGCATTTCCTGGAAGGCGAACACGCGCCCCTGCATGTTGGCCGGGACGCGCGTCTGCCACAGCGTGCGGCCGCTCCCGGCGATCACGGCGATGGTGGTGTGGGCGCAAAAGGCCCCCAGGCTGACCAGCAGCAGGTCCGGGCGGATACCGATCAGCCAGAAGCACACGCCGCTGGCCAGCTCGGCGGTCAGGATGCCGGCCACGCGTCGCCGGGGGCCGCCCCAGGCGCTCATGGCCAGGCTGCCGGCCAGCATACCCGCCCCGGCGGCGGTCAACAGCAGGCCCAGCCCGCCGGGATCGGTGAAGCTCAGGGCCAGGGGGGTGACCAGCGCCCCAACCATGCCCCACACGAAGTTGAACACGGCCGTGAAGCCCAGCAGGGCCAGTAGTCCCGGTTGGGCGGCGATGAAGCCCCAGCCCTGGCGGGCTTCCTGCAAGATGCTGTGTACCCCGGCCGGGGCCGCACCGCCCGGTCGCGCCGGACGCGGGATGCGCACCCACAACAGGGTGAACGAGGCGAACAGGAAGGTGACGCAGTCGATCAGGATCACGCCCCATAACTGGATGGTCATGACCAGCACCCCGGCCAGCAGGGGGGCGAACAGCTCGGAGACGGCCTGGGCCAGCTGGATCAGCCCGTTGGCGCGTCCCAGGTGCTGCTGGGGCGCCATCAACACCACGCTGGCGCTGTAAGCCGGTTTCTGGAAGGTGTTGAAGGCGGCCGACAGGGCGATCAGGGCGTAGAGCGTCCCCAGCTCGAGGCGCTGCTGGTAGAGCAGGGCTGCGGTGGCCAGGGTGCACAGCCCGGCGCCCAGGTCGCTGAGCAGCATGGTCAGGCGGCGGTCCCAGCGGTCCACCAGCGGGCCGGCCAGGGGGGCGAGCAGCAGGCGCGGCAGCAGCGCCGCCAGGGTGGACAGGGCGTAAGCGGTGACCGAGGTGGTGCTCTGGTAGACCCACAGGCCCAGGGCAAACTGGGTCAGGCCGGAGCCCAGGGTGGAAACCAGCTGGCCCAGCCAGACCACCAGGAAGGTGGCCATGCCGGGGCCGGCGTGGGGCGCGGCCGCCGTAGGGCCGCGCCGGGGGTGGAGGGAGTGTGGATGAAACGACATGTTTGTGCTCCTTGCAGCCAGAATAAAAAAAGGCAGGACGGCTCCCCATGGGGAGCCGTCCTGCCTGGACGAACCAAATAAAAAAAGCGGCGCAAGCCGCTTTTGGTCGTGTGGTTGGTTTGTTTATATCACGGTCCCCGGCAGGGGTCAAGGGTTTTATCTGGAGCTACAGGGCAAACGCATCCAAATTGCCCGATGCGTTTCCTGCCCCGTTCCACTCCCTGCGGCCCCCTCTTTGCGGTGTTTTTTGGCCGCCGAGGGGGGGAAAGAGATTTTTTAAAGTCCCCGCCTTTGAGGGTGGGGATGTGGGGGTGGGCGACAGCGCTTTTCAGCCAAACTATGTTTTGATGCATTTGTGCGGCGGCAGGACCCGGGAAGGTTGACAGGGCGGGGCGCTCGGTGTATCCTTAGCCTGCGTCCGGATGGGACCGGCGCGGCGGAATCCTTCGAACCCCGTCAGGTCCGAGAGGAAGCAGCGGTAAGGAGGTTATTCTGGGCGCCGCCGGGAAGCCTGTTCGGGCGCATTTTTATTCCACACCCATAAACTGGAACCAAGATTTGCATGGATACGCCGCCTGTCTGTAATTACGAAGGCTCCGATTATCAAGAGACGTTCTGGGACCGTGGGGGGCGAGCTTACGAAGACGCGGTCGAGGCGATTGCCCTCCGCCGCCTGCTGCCGGAGCAGGGTAAACTGCTGCTCGAATTGGGCGCCGGCGCCGGCCGCAACACGCCGCGCTACACCGGCTTCGAACGCATCGTGTTGGTGGATTACTCCCGCACCCAGCTGTTACAGGCCAGCCAGCGCCTGGGCCACAGCGAGCGCTACCGTTACGTGGCGGCGGATATCTACCGCCTGCCGTTTGCCCCGGGTTTGTTCGATGCGGCGACCATGATCCGCACCCTGCATCACATGGCCGAACCGCGCCAGGCGCTCAGCCAGGTGCGCGCCGCCCTGCAGCCGGAGGCGACCTTCTTACTGGAATTTGCCAACAAGCGCAACCTCAAGGCCGTCCTGCGCTTTGCCCTGCGCCGCCAGAGCTGGAACCCCTTCTCGCCTGAGCCGGTCGAGTTTGCCGCCCTGAACTACGATTTCCATCCCGGCACGGTGCGCGCCTGGCTGCGCCTGACCGGCTTCGTGGTAGAGCGCCAGCTCACCGTGTCGCACTTCCGCATCGGGTTGTTCAAGAAACTGCTGCCTTTGAAACTGCTGGTGTGGATGGATTCGATGGCCCAGCTGACCGGCGACCTGTGGCAGCTGTCACCCAGCGTGTTCCTGCGGGCGCGCAGCGTGGGGAGCAGCCAACCGTCCGGGGAGGGGGCCTTCTTCCGCTGCCCGGCTTGCGGGCACACCCCGCTGCCCGATACGCCGCCGCTGCTGACCTGCCCGCAGTGCGGGCGTACTTACCCCGTAGAAGACGGTATCTACGATTTCCGCCTCCAGGCGGAGGAAACATAATAAAAACACAGACCTGCCGGATGGCAGGTCTGTGTTTTTAGATCGTCTTTTAAACCTTCTCGACCACCCAGAAGTGGGACAATCCTAAGAAGCGCAGGGGCGTCTTTTCCAGCCACTGCAAGAGCGCCCGCAGCAGCCTGCCCAGGGGGCCAAAGCGGGCGATGAGGTTGTCGTAGGCGCCGAAGATGACCGTGCGCCGGATGATTTTCACCGGCAGGCCGTCGAACAG
>JAAZNB010000299.1 GCA_012798515.1 Chloroflexota bacterium | reverse complement strand
TGGGGAGCAAACAGGTTGACGGCAAACCCATCGGCGGGCACGTCCGGGCTTCCCGGGTAGCTGACCGAGTAGAGGCCCAACTGGTGGGTGTCGTCGAAGACGCCTTGCCCCTGGGGCAGATCGATAATTTGCGTCGAGCCATCCGGCAAGGTGACCAGGGCGCGGGCAGCGCCGGCAGCCGGGTGGATGAGTACGCTGCCCCCGGCCTGGAGTTGGAGGTTGGTTCCGGCGGCCAGGGAGGCGGCCGCACCGCCCGGGGCGTCACCGGCGCCGGCAGCCAGGATGGAGAGATCAGCCGGGCGTGACAGGTATTGGATCAGGTTGGAGAACAGGATGGGGTAACCGATTTGCAGGGGCAAATCGGAGTCGTGCAGGTCGAAGGTGACCACGGCCAGGCGCCGCCCGTCCGTTTCACCGGTGAAGACCAGCGGGCCGCCGTGGGCCTGGACGAGCGTCTCGGCCCACTCGGGCGGTTCCACCTGCCGGGCCTGGGCCACGTGAACGTTGTCCCAGGCGACGTAGCGGGTCAGGGGCGAGTCGGCGACTTGCTCGACCTGGGTATCCTGGAACAGGTCACCCACGGGGAAGAAGTCGTTGGAAGGCGGGTTGACGAAGAGCACGTTCCCGGGGGGTAAATCTTCGGGAACCACGCCATCCAGGACGTACAGGTCGTATTGGCCGCCGGGGATGGCAACCGGCGCGTCCGGGCCGGCGAGGACGAAGAAGGGCTGCACACCGGGCAGGCTCTCCAGCAGGCGGCGCAGGAAGAGGTTGCCCGGGCTGACCAGCACCAGGCGGCCGCTGAGACCAGGCTGGTAGACGGTGGCGGCGCTATCGTCCAGCGCCAGCGCGTCCAGGTCACCCGTCTGCCCGGGCGGGTTGGACAGGCGTACGGTGTAGCGTTGCGCCGCGGCCGGCAAGCCGCTGTACAGCACGTCCTGGCGTTCCCCGGCCGGGATCTCGACCTGGCGGGCCTCAACCAGCTGGTCCCCGGCCAGGAGCGAGACGATGACCGTTCGGGATTGGCTCCCGTAGTTTTGCACGGCGGCGAAGAGCTGCACCTCACCGGTTTCGGGCCGGGCGGCCATGGCCGTGATGGCCAGGTTCTCGCTGCTCTGGCCCACCGGCAGGTAGGTGACCTCCCCGGGTAGAGCCGGCAGGCCCTCTTCCGGCAGGCCTCCATCCGAGACGATCAGGGTGGCGGCGACCTGGCTGCCCCGGTTGGCCCCGGCCGCCAGGGCAAAGGCAGCCGGCCAGTCGGCCCCGCCGGAGCCGGGTTGGGCGCCGGAGAGCGCCTGGTGAAGGGCTTCGTGGTCGCTTTCGGCGGCAGCCAGCAGGTGCGGCTGGGCGGCGGCCAGAATGAGCGTCACCGGTGCGCCGGCGGGCAGCCCGTCGATGAGCCGGGCTACGGCTTCCCGGGCAACGGTGAAGCGATCCGGGGAAACGTCGCGGGCGGCCATGGAGGCCGAGCCGTCGAGGAGCACGATGGTGGCTCCGCTGCTCAGGCTGGGGACGGGCAGTACCGGGCGGGCCAGGGCCAGCACCAGCCCGGCCAGGATCAGCAGCTGTAAGAACAGGAGCAAGTTGCGTTTCAGGCGCTGCCAGGGGGTGTTGGCCTGGCGGTCGCGCAGCAGCTGCTGCCATAGCAGGGTAGACGAGACGGGCGTCTCGCGCCGGCGTAGTTTGAGCATGTACAGCAGCAGGATGGGGATGGCCAGCAGCCCGAAGGCCAGCATGCCGGGGGACAACCAGCTCATTTGACCACCCCGCCGCGGCGCATCTCGTGCAGGACCACCTGGTCCCAGGGCTGGGCGGTGCTCACCCCCAGGCAGCGCACGTTCCGCTGGCGACAGGCGGAGAAGATCCCGGCCTGCCAGGCTTCCAGTCGCTGGCGATACAGGCGGCGCAGGCTGCCGTCCACAGAGACTTCTTGAAATTGTCCGTTTTCTACGTCTACCAGGCGCAGGTCCCCGGACAAAGGTGGATCGATCTCATCCGGGGCCAGCAGATGCACTACGATCACTTCGAATCCCTGTCTTTGCAGCCAGCCCAGGCTGTCCGGCAGAGAGGTGGAAAAGAACAGGTCGGAAATCAACACGGCCAGGCCTGGCCGGCGCCCGGACTGAGCGTAGGCCCGCAGGGTAGCTTCGAGATCCATTTCACCGCCCGGGGTGAGGCCTTCCAGGAACTGTAACATGCGCAGGACGTTGAACTCACCCCGCGCCGGGCCAAAGTGCGCCCCCGGCCGGTCGTGCAGCAGGCCGATCTCCAGGCGGTCGCCACCGGAGAGGGCAATGGCCCCCAGGGCGGCGGCTAATTTCTGGGCGTAGTGGAATTTGTGTTGCTCGCCGCTGCCCCAGTCCATAGACCGAGAGCCGTCCAACAGCAGGTGCACGACCAGGTCTTCCTCCTCCTCGAATAACTTGAGGAAGGGCCGGTCCAGGCGAGCGTAGACGTTCCAATCCAGGCGGCGCAGCTCGTCGCCGGGGGCATAACTACGATAGTCGGCGAATTCCAGGCTGCTGCCGCGCTTGAGCGAACGGCGTTCGCCTTTGAGCACGCCGGCCCTGACCTGGCGCGATACCAGCGCCAGGCGGTTGAGTTTGGCCAGCGTGGTCTCGTCGAAGATCACGGCGCTAGCCCACGTTTTCGAGCTGGCCGGGTTGGATCTGCTCGATCAGCTCGCCCAGAATGGCGTCCACGCTCAGGCCTTCGGCCAGGCCTTCGAAATTGAGCAGCAGGCGGTGGCGCAGGGCGGCGGGCAGGATGGCGCGCACGTCGTCGAAGGCGACGTTATAGCGCCCGCCCAACAAGGCGGTGACCTTGGCGCCCAGCAGCAGGGCCTGAGCGCCGCGCGGCGAGGCGCCGTAGCGCACATAGCGCCTGACCATGGGCGGGGCTTCCGGGCTGTCCGGGTGGGTGGCGACGACCAGGCGGGCGACCCATTCGGCGACGTGGGAGGCCACCGGCACCTGGCGGGCCAGCTCACGCATGGCCAATAGTTGAGCCGCAGTTACCACGCGGCGCGCCCCGGGGATGTCTGCCCCGGTGGTGCGTTCCAAAATCTGCACCAGCTCGGCCGGGGAGGGGTAAGCCACAGTGACCTTGAAGAAAAAGCGGTCGAGCTGGGCTTCCGGCAGAGGATACGTGCCTTCCATCTCCAGCGGATTTTGTGTGGCCAGCACGAAGAAGGGCTCTTCGAGGGTATAGGTCTGGTTGGCGACCGTCACGCGGTGCTCTTGCATGGCTTCGAGCAGGGCGGACTGGGTCTTGGGGGTGGCGCGGTTGATCTCGTCGGCCAGCACCAGGTTGGCAAAAACCGGGCCGGGTTGGAAGCGGAACTGGCGTTGGCCGTCCTGGTCCACCAGGATCTCGGTGCCGATGATGTCAGCCGGCATCAGGTCGGGCGTGAACTGGATACGGGCAAAGTGGAGGTCCAGGGCCTGGGCGAGGGTGCGTACCAGCATGGTCTTGCCCAACCCGGGTACGCCTTCCAGCAAGACGTGTCCACCGCTCAGGATGCTGACCAGCACCAGGCGCACCACGTTTTGCTGCCCGACGATGACCCGGGCGATTTCGTCTTCGACTGCCTGAGCCTGTTGGTGGAATTGTTCGATTTCCTTATCGTCCATGGACCGTCCTTTTCAGTCTCTCCAGGGGCGCATCTGTCCCCTGGCGTTCAGGTTAACCCGAATACGGGGTAAGCCGGATAAAGCCCCCCATCATTCACCGACCGGTGGATATGTGCATCAGGCAGCCGGGCATCAGGGTTCCAGAGAACTGAAGTATTCCCGGATGACGGGCAGCAAATAGGCCGGCGCCTGGCCGTTTTCCATCGCCCGGCGGTAGGCGTCCTGATAGGCGGGCAGTACGTCGGTGTAGGGCACCCGGCTCTGGCTGGCGTCTCCCTCTGTGGAGGGCTGCTGGCCGGTGACCAGGCTGCCCGGTTCACCGCTGCCCGGCAGCGCCAGGCCATCGCCATCTTCACCTCCCAGGTGTTGGGGAGCGTAGATCGATTCTGGCGCCGTCTCGCCGCCGTCGCCCGGGCCGTTGCCCTGGGGAATGGCGGCCTGTCCGGCCTCTCCGCCCTGGGCCTGGCTGTCGCTGCCGTCTCCGCGCCCGGCGCCGCTGCCACTACCGGCCTGGCTGTTGTTGGCCTGGCCGGAGGCCCCACCCTGGGTGGAAGAACTGCCCTGGGTTCCGGCCTGCCCGGCGGTGGCCGGGGCGCTACTGCCGGCTTGCGCCAGGCTTGCCTGGGCCTGCTGCAGCTGGCCGGCGGCGTCTTGGGCGGCCTGGCTTTGGGCGGCTTGTTGCCCGGCCTGGGCGACGGCCTGCCCGGCCTCTTGCAGCGCCTGTTGGGCAGCCTGCCAGTCTCCCTGGCGGAGGGCCGCGGCAGCCTGCTGCAGGGCCTGGCCTGTGGCGGCGCTGCCCGGGGTAGTGAGCTGTTGGGCGGCCTGTTCCAGGGCCGCTGCGGCCGCCTGGCGTTCCTGGGGGGTGAGGCGGCTGGGATCCAGGTCGCCCAGTGCCTGGGCGGCCTGCTGCCAGTCTTCCCCGGCCAGGGCCTGCCCGATCTCTTGCAGGTCCCCGGCGCCAGAGACGCTTAACTGCTCTCCGGCGCGCTGCAGAGCGGCCAGGTCGGCGGGGTCGCCGGTTTCTCCGGCGGCACGCAGCTCTTCCTCGGCTGCTTTCAACACGGCCATGACCTGCTCCGGCGTTTGGGCGGCCTGGATCTGCTCCAGGGCCTGCTGCAGGCGGGAGGCCAGGGCCTCTTTCTGGTCGGCAGACAGGGCGTCGTCCTGGCGGATTTCTTCGATCAAGCCGGAAAGACGTTCTTCTTCGGCCTGGATGGCCTGAGCGACCTGGCGCTCTTGTTGGGCGGCCTGGAACCAGGCGGCGGCGCTCCAACTGAGGAAAACCACGGCCAGCATCAAACCGGCGGCCAGGAAGGCCGGCCGGCGCTCCAGTTTGAACGGCAACCGGCGGCGGGGTTCTACCCGCCGGGCGGCGAGTAGTGCGTCGGCCAGCTGGCGCCGGCGCCAGGCCGGGGAAAGCTCGTTTTCGGGCAGGGTGTGGATTTCGAAGGCCGTGCTGACCCGCTCCTGCAGGGCAAAGCTCAGGTCCAGGCCGCGCACCAGGCGCAGGCGGTCGACCGGCCAGGCCCACCCGGCGATCCAGGCCAACCCGGCGGAGAGGAAGAGCAGGACGGCGACCAACCCGGCGTATTCGTGGGGCAAGAGGCGGTGCAACGGCAGCAACGCCAGCCCGGCCAGCAGGGCCAGGCCCGCGCCGGCGGCCAGTCCGCGCACTCCCCAGGTCAGCGACCGGCGGCCCCGGTACCAGCGCAGCCACCCGTCGACAATGGCGTTCAGTTCATTCCATTCCATTATCAAGTTATTGTAACTGAATTCGGGCCAGTGTTTCTACCGGCGCCCCTTACCCTTTGACCTTGCGTCGCGCCAGGGCGGTGCTCCACACCAACAGCAAGACGCTGAACAGCAGGGTGACCAGGGTAAACACGATCCAGGGGGAGATCAAGGTCATGCTCGTCCCGTTGCTCAATGGCAGCTGGTAGCTCCAGATGTTGGCCTGATCCAGCAGCATCAGCTCGGTGGCCACGCCGGTCGCCACCGGATGGAGCGAGACCAACACCCAGCCGATGAAGATCAGCAGCTGTTCGGGGGGTGAGCTCATCGCCGGGTTAGCGGCCACGCCAAACAGCAGCGAGCCGATAAAACTGGAAAGGATGAGCAGCATAAAGGGTAAACCGAAGGTGGCCAGAATGGGAAAAGCATAGGACAACACGGTAGAGGCCAGCGTGCTTTTCAGGAAGCTGGAGAAGAACAGGCCTATGGCGCAGAAATGGATGGCCGTGACGATCAGGATCAACATGCCGATCAGCAGCTCTTGCGGTGCAACGCCGCCGAACAGAAACGCCAGGCTCTGCAAGGGTAAAGCGGCGAAGAGCAGCAGGAACACGAATACCAGCGCTGAGAAGAACTTTCCCAGGATGAAAGCGCGCATGGGCAGCAAGGTGGTGCGCAGCAGGTCAAAGGTCTGGTGTTCGCGCTCTGCGGAGACTGCCCCAGAAGTCAATGCCGGGGCAATGAAAGTGATACTGACCAGCTGCATGCCGGCCACCACCCCGAAGATCATCTTACCCGCCAGCTGGTTGGTATTGGTCATGGCGCCCAGGCCGCTACGCAGCGAGTTCAAAAGTATCAGGTAGACCAGGCTGACCACGAGGGTCAACCCGCCCAGATAAAGCGTCAGGATGATAAAGGCGCGTTTGCCGCGCATGCGCGCGCTGAGCTCTTTGACCATCACCGGGTTACTGTGTAGCCAGGCTCCCCAACGGGCCCAGAGAGGGCTCTTCTGTCCGGCGGGATTGGGCTCCGGGGGCGGTGCAGTTGTGGTGGTTGGATCGATCATCGTCGTTTACCCTCCCGGTGGAGCGGAGTGTGCAGCTTCATGTTACCAATCCTTTCGTCGCCCGCATAAACACGGCTTCCAGGTCGCGGCTGTCGGCAGAAAAATGGATGACGGGAATACCGTGCTCCACCAGGGCCGCCAGCACCTGACTGAGAGCATCATCGTCGCCGGAAAATTCCAGCTCCAGGCGGGTTTTGCCGTTGGGCTGGCCGGTGATCTGGACGTTGCTGATGGCGGGCACCTGTTCCAACACGGCCTGGGCCGGCCCGGCGGCGCCCAGGACGGTGATCTCAAGCTTGCGCCGCGGCATGACCTGCTGCTGGAGGGTTTCCAGCTCTCCCATTGCTACCAGCTTACCGGCTTCCAGGATCCCCACCCGGGTGCAGATCTCGACCACGTCGGCCAGGATGTGGGTGGAGAAGAAGACCGTTTTGCCCATGCCGGCCAGCTGGACCAGCAGCTCGCGGATCTCGACACGGGCGCGGGGATCCAGCCCCGAGGCAGGCTCGTCCAGGATAAGTACCTTGGGATCGTGGACCAGGGTACGCGCCAGGCTGAGGCGCTGCTGCATGCCGCGCGACAGGCTGTCCAGTACGTCGTCACGGCGGTGAGAGAGGTCGACCAGCTCTAACAGGTCATCGATCAGCCCGCGGCGCGCCCCCGGGGGGATGCGATAACAGGCGGCGAAGAAGTCCAGGTATTCCCACACCTTCATATTGTGATACAGGCCGAACAGGTCCGGCATGTAGCCAATGACCTGGCGCACCTGCCTGGCCTGTTTGCCCACCGAATAACCATCGATGCGTACTTCCCCACCGGTGGGCTCCAACAGGGTAGTCATCATGCGGATGGCGCTGGTCTTGCCGGCTCCGTTGGGGCCGACGAAGCCAAAGATTTCGCCGGCTTCGACCTCCAGGGTTAGCCCATCCACGGCAGTACGGCTTCCAAAACGCTTGGTTAAATTCTGGATTTCGATAATGGGTGCCATTGGTTGTCTCAGTGCTGGACTGCCAGCGTCACGTCGAAATCGATCTTCTCGATCGAAGTGGAATTGTTGTAATCCTGGCTCTCCACCCGCAAGCGCACTTCTCCGGTGGAACTCAAGTAGCGCTGTGGCTCCGGGACCTGGAAATTACCCCATTGGGTCACGGCCTGTTCTACCCAGGCCTGGCCGGTGTAGTCCCACAACGAAATGGAAAAGGGTACCGGCCCGGTGGAACCGTAATTCTCAATGTGCAGGGTCAACGCTGTGGCTTGCCGGAAAGCCAGCGGCCGGACGGGGGTAAAAGCCAGGCTAAAGCTTCCCACGGAGACGGAGGTGTCGTAGGGGGACGGGGCCGGCTGGGTGCTGTCCAGGACGCTCCAGTTGAACATGCCCGGGGAAAGGGTCACCTGGTCGCCGGCCAGTTCAAAGCGGCTGTCCAGGCGGACGAAGTACAGCGTCTGGTCGTAGAAGGTCGTTTCTTGCTTGATCAGGCCGGTTTGCAAGGGCGATTCGTGACTCCAACCGGCCAGATAGATCTCTCCTCCGGTGCTGTTAGCGCTGACCGAATTGGCTCCGGCTATGGCCGAGAGGAGGGCATAACGCTGGTATGACTCGTTGTTGGAGTAATAATCGATGCCGCCGGCCAGGCTGGTCACCCACGATTCGACCGAATTCGAGATCGGGTAATAACCATATTTTGTGCTGAGCGAGCTGGGTCCGTTATAGCTGGCCGGCATATCGGCCCGCAGGCTGGCCCGCACGGGGAGATTGTCGCCGGGGGCCAGCGCGCCGATCAGCTCTACGCCGCCCGGGGTCAAGAGGATGGCGTCTTCCAGGCTGAGGTCGCTATGGTTGGCGATCTCCCCCTCCAGGGTATATTTATGACCGTCCAGCTTCAGGACCAGCGTGGATTGGATATCCGGCGCGGCCAGCTGGCCGTGTACCGCCACGGACTGGATGCTGCCCACGTCCACGGGAATGTCCTTTACCGTGGTGCCTGCCCCGGGTTGTTGCAAGAACTGCCAGTTCCTGGCCTCGGTGAGGAAAGCTCCATCGGGAGAATCGGGCAGGGAGTGGGTCATGAGGTCGCGGCCGGTCTGGAGGGAATAGGTAGCGCGGTTGGGAGAGAAAACCCCTATCAGGCCGTCGACTTGCGCCGGTTGAGAAGGATCGATGGCCTGGACGACGGCCAGGCGGGACAGCACCGGCAGTTTTCCACGCCCGAAGGAACCGACGAGGAACGTAAACAGGCTGAACAAGACCACCAGGGCCGGGATGGTCACCCAGGCCAGTTCACGCCGTTTCAGCCTGCCCAGGATGAAGAAGTTCAGCGGGCCCACGACGGCCACGTAAACTAACAAAAACGAGATGACTCCCAATGGCTGGGGCAGGTTCAGGTTGGGCAGGTTGTTGATGGCGGTAACGGCCCAGCCCCAGTCCTGGAAACCCTGCATCCAGGTCGGGCGGAACGGCTCTTCCGCCATGAGCTGGCTGTAAAAATCCTGCCGTCCATCCCAGCTGGCAAACGGTTGGGCAGCCGGGTCGAAGCTCAAGTACACTACTTCACCCAGGCCGGACGGCCGGCGGACGACCAGGGGCTGCGCCTGTGAGCCGGCCACAACCTGTGCGCCGGGCGCGAGCCGCCCTACGGCGACCACCATCTCTCCGGCCGGGCCGGCCGGCTGCCCGCTGTACTGTGCCAGGGCGCTCCAGTCATCGAGGGAGCGGATGCCTTCCGGCTGAAAGGGCAGCAGCTCGCCCAACCCGGCGGCCACCGGCTGCCAGCCTGCACCGCCCGACAGGATCAGCCGCCCGCCGGAAGACACCCAGCTGGATAGGACCTGTACCTGGGCCGCCGTCAGGCTGCCGGTGTCACTGCTGGAGATCAACAGGTGATCGAAGATGTCCAATCCGCCCGGGTCTTCCGGCAGATCTGCCGGAGAAACGTGCGCCAGGCGCCGGGAGCCGTCGACGGGGTGGATCATCCTCACCTGGTTGAAGGGCGTGGTGGATTCGGCCAGGATACCGAACAGGCGGTCGTTGATCCCCAAAGATTGCAGGGTAGGCGTCTTGTGGGTTACGATTTTGTTCCCCACCACCAGGCGGACGTCGACCCGTTCCAGGTAGCCTTCCGGGTAGAACCACACAACGATGGCCTTGCGCGATTGGCCGGGCAGGCTGATGGATTGCGAGTACACCTTTTGGGAGGAGCCGGCCGGGATTTGCTGCACTTCGACCCGGGCTTCCACGTCGGGGCCGTTGTTTTCCAACGTTACCCACACCGGAACCCAGGTGTTATCGCGGTAATATTGGCCAAAACCGGCTTGAACGGTGATCTGGGGCGTGTCTCCGGACTGCGCCCAGGCGGCGCCTGGCGTCAACAGCCAGATAAACAGCCCGATTAGCAACAATAGATTGAAGCGGCAGTGATGTTTCATGACATGCATACTGCTTTCCCACCTCATCGGGACAGCCTGGTGCCAATACGAATCGACTTGCAAACCTGCCGACCGGAACCAACCCAGGCGCGGATACATGAATTGTAGCAGAGTTTTTTTAGTGGGTAGCGGATTTGGAGACAGACAGGGCCATTAACGGCGTTGTCTCCACCTTGCAGTCCCTTAACATGGGGCGAAAGACGCCCCCAACCCCCATTTTGATCAAGCTGCGTTGCGAACAGCCTTGAATTTGCCTACGAGGGAGAAAACGAAAAAACTGCACGCCATGCCCCGAGCATGGCTTTCGATTGCTTAAACGCCGCTGAAAGCTGAAAAGCCGCCATCGATGGGTACGATGATCCCGGTGACGAAGGCTGCCGCCGGGGAAACCAACCACAAGACTGCCCCCAACAGATCATCGGGAGTACCGAAGCGCCCCTGCGGGGTGTGGCTGATGATGGCCTGCCCGCGTGGGGTCAGCTCACCACTGTCTGCCTGGGTCAGCAAGAAACGGTTCTGTTCGGTCAGGAAAAAGCCCGGGGCGATGGCGTTGACCCGGATGTTGGGCGAGTATTCCTGTGCCATGTGGACGGCCAACCACTGGGTGAAATTGCTCACCCCGGCCTTGGCGGCCGAGTAGGCGGGGATGCGCGTCAGCGGACGAAAGGCGTTCATGGAGGAAATGTTCAGGATCACGCCTTCGCCCTGGGCGGCCATGATTTTCCCGAACACCTGGGACGGCAGAATGGTCCCCAGGATGTTTAAATCGAAGACCCAACGGATGGCGTCGCCGGGGAGGTCGAAAAAGGAGCGTTCCGGGCCGGTGGTGGCCTGAGGCCGGTTGCCGCCGGCGCCGTTGACGAGGATGTCCACGCGCTGGAAAGCGGCCAGCGCCTGCCGGGCGGCGTCTGTGACGCTGTCCTTGTCCAGGACGTTGCAGGCAATCCCCACGGCCTCGCCGCCGCCGGCGCATAACTGTGCGGCCAGCTCTTGGGCGGCTTCCTGGCGCAGGTCTACCACCACGACCCGGGCCCCGGCCGCGGATAGCGCCCGGCAGATCCCGGTACACAGCACACCGGCGCCGCCGGTGACGACGGCTACTTTTCCGTGTAAGCTCATGCTTTCCATGACAGATCCTCTTCTGGGGGGATAAACGGCGCCAGATGGCGTTCGAAATGACGCGCCAGCCCGTCCTGGTAGGCCGGGGCGTGATCCAGCAAGGCGGCGTGCAGCTCCGCGCCGAAGCGATCCAGCACGGATCCAAAGGTGACGTGCAGCACTTCCCGGGCGTGAAAGTCGTCCAGCAGCGCGGCGGCTTCCAGGCCGGCCGGGATCATCTCGACCCGGGCGGAGACGTGGTAAGAAAGGCGGTCGGCGGCGTAGCTCTGGCGGGAGTACTGGTAGATCGCCTCGAACAGAGCCGGTTCGTAGCGGGCCAGAACACGCAGCGCCTCCAGGTAGCTGGTCCCGGCGGTTTTGACGTGCACGCACGTCCCCCAGTGTTTGACGACCAGGGGATAGACGCTGAATTTATCCGAACCGGAGTGCAGGCTGAGTTTGTAATCGCCGAAATGGGCCGTTACGGCGGCGTGGTCCGCCATCTCTGCGTCCAGGGCGGCCAGGTCGCCGATGTAATCCACGCCCTTTTCGAAGGCGCCGCTGAAGCGTGGCGCCAACGAGGTCAGGCGGACGCCCTGGCGTTTCAGCTCGCTGGCGATGAAATAATGTTCCAGGGGCGAGGTGGGTGCCTCGGTCTCGTCTACCGAGATTTCAAAGTCGAACCCGGCGCCGGCCTTCAGGCTCAGGATGGTGTGATACATGTGAACGGTGTGCCGGATGGCGCGCCCATATTTGACCACGGCCTTGAGCAGACTGGGAAGGTCGAATTTTCCCCACGGCTGTTCCCCGGCCGGTTTCAGGTAGAGGGGCTGCATTTCTTCCCAGTTCAGCCCCTGGGCTTTACGTTGTAAGGTATCTATCGCGTCGTGGTCGGCGGCGTTGTCGACGTATTCCCCCGGGTCGACGGTGAAGAAGGAATAACCGGCCCCGGTAAAGGCCGGCACGTCTTCCGGCGTCTTGAGATGATCGGCGTCCGCGCCCCAGGGATCGCGCCAACCGGCGCGCAAGATGGCCCACATGGCGTCGTCCAGCACCTCTTGGGGAGTGCGCCCGGTACGTTTGTTCTCGCGTACAGACTGCTGGGCAAAGAGGGGCGCGATCCCGCTGCCGCGCACGGCGGCAATGTGACCGGGGGTGGCCAGGCCCAGGCGGTCGCCAAAGCCAAAAGATGTCTTCAGCCCCAGCGGAACGGGATTCAGCCAGGGCAGGCGGCGGCGCAGCAGGGCGGCGTTGTGGGGAGAGGCCGGGAACCACGTGAAGCTGTCTGCCGGTAGGGCCTGGCTGCCGGAGTGAATGAAGCCATGCATGTCGCCGCGGATACCCAACCAGGGTGCGCCTGGGGCAATGGTGGCGCAGGCGTAGGTCGTGCCCTGGTATTCCACAACAGAATCAGGATGTACAGTGGTCATAGAAGCCTTCCCCGGCGGTGGGGCACCGCATTAAAGTTTGTACGTGCGTTTGGCCAGCCCGATGGCCAGTTCGTGCATGATGTCGAAGGCGTCTTCTTCGTCTACCAGGCGCCGGACGAGCAGGCCGGCGACCCAATTGGCAGCGGCGCGGCGCCACACGTCGTGGCGGGCGGGGATGGAGCAGAAGGCACGCGTATCGTCGTTGAAACCGGCCGTGTTATAGATGCCGGCGGTCTCCATCACCTGGTCGAAATAGCGCGCCATCCCGTTCAGGCTGTCGTAGAACCACCAGGGCGGTCCCAGGCGCAGGGCCGGGTAATGGCCGGCCAGGGTGGCCAGCTCGCGCGAGTACGTACTTTCGTCCAGGGTGAACAGCACCAGGGTCAGGCCCGGGTGGCTGCCGAAACGCTCCAGCAGGGGGAGCAGGTTGCGGGTGTATTCGGTCTGCAGAGGAATGTCGGCGCCCTTGTCGGGGCCAAAGCGCTGGAAAATCTGGCGGTTGTGGTCGCGCAGCGCGCCGGGATGGAGTTGCATCACCAGGCCGTCCTCGATGCTCATGCGCGCCATTTCTACCAGCATGTGGGCGGTAAAACGGGCCGCATCCCCGGGCAGGCAGTCTCCCCGCAGGGCGTGCTGGAAGATGCGCCCGGCTTCGGGTGGGCTCAACACCAGCGTAGCCGGGGTGAGGGCGGCGTGATCGGTGGCTTTGGCGCCCATGTGTTTGAAAAACTCCCGGCGTTGCTCCAGGGCGCGCAGGTAGGTGGGGAAATCGACCACGTCGATCCCGCTGACCTGGCTGAGGTGGTCGACCTGGGCGCGCCAGTCGGGATGGCCCAGGTTGACCAGCGCGTCCGGGCGGAAGGTGGGCAGCACCTGCCCTTTCCAACCGGAGCTGCGTATGGCGGCGTGGTGTTCCAGTGTGTCGGTGGCTGCGTCGGTGGTGCACAGGACTTCGATGTTAAAACGCTCGAACAAGGCTCGCGGGCGGAACTCGGGCAGGCATAATTTCCCTGCGATCTGCTCGTACAGCCGCCCGGCGTTGGCCGCACAGGGCTTTTCGTGAATGCCAAACACGGTGGCCAACTCGTCGGCCAGCCAGATCCCGCTGGGTGTGCCGCGGAACAGGTGAAAGTTCTCGCAGAACAGGCGCCACACCTCGCGGTGATCCAGGTTGCCCTGGCCGGGCGCAGCCTGGCCGTCTACGCCGGGAACGCCCAGCGTCTCCAGGGGAATGCCCTGGGAATACAGCATGCGCGTGACGTAGTGATCCGGGATGATGAATAGGTCGGCCGGCGAACCGAAAGAGGCCGCGGGGTCAGCGAACAGGGACGGGTCCACGTGCCCATGCGGACAGACCAGGGGGAGGGCACAGACCGAGCGGTAAAGCTCCATGGCCATGGCCTTCTGGGCCGGGTCGGCGACGAGGTAACGGTCTGCAGCGAGAGAGATTTTCTCCATGGTGGGCTTGCCGTGGGGTTCAGCGGGTGAGCCAGCCGCCATCCACGGGGATGATGGCGCCGTTGAGATAATCGGAGGCAGACGAGGCCAGGAAGACGACCACTCCCTGGAGGTCGTTGGGGGTGCCCCAGCGGTTGGCGGGGATGCGCCCCAGGATAGACGTGGAACGGCCGGCATCGGCGCGCAGGGGGGCGGTGTTGTCGGTAGCCATGTAACCGGGAGCGATGGCATTGACGTTGAGCCCCAGGGGAGCCCATTCGTTGGCCAGGGCGCGGGTGATGCCGGCCACGCCGCTCTTGGCGGCGGTGTAAGCGGGTACGATGACGCCGCCCTGGAAGGACAGCATGGAAGCGATCTGGATGATCTTACCGTGTCCCTGGGGGACCATCACCCCGGCGGCTGCCTGGGAGAGGAAGAACACCACACGCAGGTTGATGTGCAAGACGTCGTCCCAATCGGCCTCGGTGAACTGCAAGGCCGGGGCGCGCCGGATGATCCCGGCATTGTTGAGCAGGATGTCCAGGTGACCCATGTCTGTGACGGCGCCGGCTACGATCTCTTGCAGCGCAGCCGCGTCGGCCTGGCGCAGGTCACAGACGACCTGCTTGAAGCGCCGGCCCATGGCTTTGACCGCGGCACAGGTCTCACCGCACTCCCTGCGGTCCAACCCTACGATGTCGGCGCCGGCTTCGGCCAGCGCCAGGGCCATGCCCTGCCCCAATCCCTGGCCGGCGCCGGTGACGAGGGCGACTTTACCATCCAGTTTAAAGGAATCCAGAATCATGCTGGCCTCTTAGTGTCCCAATTCTTTCAACATGGCGACCGTGCGGCCCACCCAGGCCAGGGCCGGGTCTTCGACTGCGCCCTGGACGCGCTGCTCGCCGCCCAGGAACCACAGGTAATAGGTGGTGTAGCCCGGGGCGCTGACCACGGTGTGGTAACCGCGCGGCATCATGTGGATGCTGTTGTCGCGGATGGTGAAGTTTTCTTCTTCCCCTTCTTCGTTGTAGTAGTGGCAGATGCCAAACCCATCGTTGGGACTGACCTTGAAGTAGTACATCTCTTCGTGGTAGGCCTGGCGGGGCAGGTCGTCCACCTGATGTTTGTGGGGCGGGTAAGTGCTCCAGTTGCCGCTGGGAGTATAGGTCTCGCCGACGATCAGGCGCCGGGCCGGGAGGGTGGGTTGGGAGGCCAGGGTGAGGATCTGGTGAAAATTGCGTTTAAAGTTGGCCGCACCCCACACGCCGCTGGCTACCTGCGCCGGTTGGATGACGTACGGCTCGACTTCCAGGTCGCTGGGCGCGCTGGGCAGGGCTATTTCTACCTGGCTTTGAGCCTGGATGGTGTAGCCGGCGCCGCAGGGGATGTACACGGAGTGAGGCTTGCCGCTGAAGACGTTGGGACGCCCGCCGACGTCTTCGAAGTGGTGGCCGTTGATGGTGAAACTGGCTTTGCCGCCCAGGAGGACGGCCAGGATCTCGCGTCCCTGGCTCTCGGCTGTGAAACTTTCCCCGGCCGACAGTTTGAGCAAAGAGAAATCCAGGACCTTGCAGGGATTGTGCGGGGGGGTATTGGCGCCCTGGTTGGCGCTCAAGATGGCATGGTATTTCATAAATCATCTCCTTGACCCGGATTGCGGTTCGAACAAAACACGGGCTGCCCTGTCCGGTTGGCGTGGCAGCTGTATGTCAGGCAATGAACTGGACGGCTGCTTCGGGCACGCCCTCTCCAAGCTGGACAGCCTGGCGCGGAAAGCTGTTGCCGGTGAGG
>JAAZNB010000298.1 GCA_012798515.1 Chloroflexota bacterium | reverse complement strand
TGGAACGCTCAGCTGAAACAGGCCATCGCCGCCGCCATCGACCGCGAAGAGATCGTTGATCGCGTCTTCGAAGGCCGCAACATCCCCGCCTACCACATGATCCCCGACGGCTATCCGTATTTCAGCGAACCTTTCCTGGACAAATACGGCCAGCGTGACCTGGATCTCTCCATCCAGATCCTCACCGACCTGGGCTACACGGCGGACAGCCCCTTCAGTTTCGACCTGTGGTATCCCCCCGAACACTACGGCACCACCACTGCGGACGTCATGCAGATCATCAAGGAACAGCTCGAAGAGACTGGCCTGATCCAGGTCAACCTGCAGAGCCAGAACTGGGCTGAGTACGTCGACAGCTTCGTGGCCGGCAAACTGCCCGTCTTCATTCTGGGCTGGTTCCCGGATTTCGTGGATCCTGAGACCTGGTTGGCTCCCTTCGCCACCTGCGAACAGTCCCCCGGCAACGGTGTGAACTACTGCAACGAACAGATGGATGAGCTGCTCAAGGCGGCCGCCGCCGAGTCCGACCCGACTGCGCGCGGTGAGCTGTACGACGAAGCCGGCCAGCTGTACGCCGAAGAAGTCCCCACCCTGCCCCTGTTCTGGGAACCCGAATTCATCATCAATCGCCCCGGCGTGGAAGGCATCGTGATTGGACCGCCCTTCGAGTTCAACTATGACGTCCTGAGCTTCGGCGCCGATGCCCAGCCGGCTTCCGGCAGCACCGACACCATCATCATCGGCTCCACCGACGAGGTCAACAGCCTGGATGCCGCCGATGCCTACGCCACCCACGACTGGGAAATCATGAAGAACACCGGTGTGGCGCTGATGAGCTACACCCCCGGTACTGCCGACCTGGTCCCCGGCGCGGCTGCGGCCGAGCCTGTGGTCTCCGAAGACGGTAAGACCTACACCTTCACCCTGCGTGACGACCTGAAATTCTCCGACGGCACTCCCATCACCTCAGCGGACTACCTCCGCTCCTGGGAACGCCTGAACAACCTGGATGGCCAGGTCAAGGGTCTGATCACGGCCTACGTGGAAAGCGTCTCCGCTCCCGATGACCTGACCGTGGTCTACCAGCTCAAGGACGCCTATGCGTTCTTCCCGGCCCTGACCGCCACCCCGCCCTTCATCCCGGTGCCTCCGGAATACTCCGACACCGAGATCGAGCAGTTCCCCACCAGCCTGAACGGCTTCGGCGCCTACATGGTGAAATCGTTCACCCCTGGCGAACAGATGGAACTGACCGCCAACCCGAACTACTTCGGCGAAGCCCCCGCGATCCCCAACGTGATCATCCGCTACTTTGCCGATCCTTCTACCATGGCCAATGCGGTTGAGAACGGCTCGATCGACATCGCCTGGCGCACAGTCGGCCCCGTGGAAGCGGTCCGTCTGGAAAGCGTCGAGGGCCTGACGGTCACCACCGTCAACGCTCCTGCGCTGCGCTACCTGGTCTTCAACCACACCTACATGGTGGGCGGCGACGGCCAGTAAATCTTGATCTCCTTTTCGCAGGGCGAGGCCCCCGGGTCTCGCCCTGCGGACTTTTTTTCACGCCAAACAAGCAGTATCCAATGATGTAAAGGGTGGGGGCAAGGCCAGCCTTGCCCCTCCTGTGTTAATATCTGATGTTTTGCGTTTTTTGATTTTCCCCACGCGGTACATCTTTTTTTCGGAGTTCGTGCATGTCCGCATCACTACGTAAGTATTTAATCACACGCATCCTGCTTACCATCCCAATGGTGCTGTTCATGATCACCATGGTATTTGTGGTGATGCGCATCCTGCCTGGAGACCCGATTCGCTCCCAACTGGGGCCCAAGGTCTCTGAAGCCCAGGCAAATGAGATCCGAGAACGCCTGGGGTTGAACCGGCCGATGATCGTGCAGTATGGTGACTTTGTCTGGGATGTCCTCACTCTGGATTTTGGGAACGCCCTTACCCAGGGAGAACGCCCTGTACGAGACGAATTGGGGGAAAGGCTGCCGGCCACCCTGGAGCTCACCATCCCGGCCATGGCCTTTACGGCGATCTTTGGCATTATCACGGGGGCTTATGCCGCCAAGAACCGGAAGAAGCCCATCGACTACATCATCCGGTTGTTCAGTATTGTGGTGTATTCCATCCCGATCTTCTTGATGGGTCTGATTTTTCAGATCCTGTTTGCAGTGCGCTTCCCCATCCTGCCGCTTGCCGGGCGGATGGACACCATGTTGTTGACCACTTTTAAGCCGATCACCCACCTGTACGTGCTGGATTCGATTCTCTCCCAGAATTGGCCGGCATTGGGTTCGGCCCTTTCTCATCTGATTATGCCAGCTTTCACCCTGGGCCTGGCGCTCACGGGTGTTTACATTCGCCTGACGCGCGTGAATATGATCGAAATGCTGCAATCCGATTTCATCACCGCAGGCCGGGCGCGTGGTCTACCGGAAAGACGGTTGGTCTATCGCCACGCCCTGCGCAATACCTTCATTCCCATCCTGACCATGATCGGCCTGGAGTTTGCCATCTTGCTGGCAGGCGCTGTGCTGACCGAGACGACCTTCTCCTGGCCGGGGTTGGGACGCTACCTGGTAGAACGCATCCAACTGCGGGATTACACAGCCGTTCAGGCCACGATCGGCGTCTTTGCGCTGTTTGTGGGTGGCATCTCCCTGGTGATGGATATGCTGTATGCTTTCATCGATCCTCGTATCCGATATTAATCATTAGAAATGAGTCACCCTTATGGAAACTGAAGAGAAAACTCCCGAAGCAGTGGCGCAATGGCAGCTTGATCTCGACCAGGTGGGGTTTGTGCGCAGGGCATTTCTGGCGCGTAAATGGTATGGCGGTGACTGGTGGTTCGTGGTCATCAGCGCTATTCTGCTCCTGTTCGTGATCATCGTGGGAGTCTTCCCACAGTGGTTCGCGCCGCATAATCCCCGCGCCGAGGTAGGGCCCTCTTTGCTGGCCCCCGGCGAGACCCCCAATGAGTACGCCCTGGTCGTGGAAAGCGGCAAGGGCATCCAATCCCTGGCCGACATCGGCGCTACTTCTAACTCGATCGGCTTTTTGGTCGGCAGCTCGGCCAGCCAGGCGCTGCGCGATTCGTTGAGCAACATGAACGAATCCGAAGAAGCTACCTCGGCCGGTATCCGTTACCAACCTCGTCCCAAACGCTACCAGACCCAGGAAGAAGGGCTGCAAGCCCTGACCAACGGTGAAATCGATGGCTTTATCGACACCCCGACGGACCTGGACAGCGTGCTGGCTAGTTACCCAACCCTGGAAATGCTGCCCAGTGGGCTGGCCACCAGCGGAAGCGCGAGCGGTTTTGCCCTGGGCACCAACCAGATTGGCCAGGACATCCTTTCCCGCATCATCTGGGGCACCCGTATTGCTTTGATCGTAGGCCTCAGTTCGGCCTTGATTTCCTTCGCCATCGGCGTTCCCCTGGGGTTGATCAGTGGTTTTATCAGCGGGCCTTTCGACCGGGTCTTGACCCTGTTGATGGACAGCCTGTATTCCTTCCCCAGCCTGATCCTGGCCATCGCCATTGCGGCCGTGCTGGGTCCCGGTATCGGCAATATCATCATCTCCATTGCGGTGATCTACATTCCCACTTATTTCCGCATCGTGCGCGGCCAGACCCTGGCGGTCAAGCAGGAGCTGTACGTAGAAGCCGCCCAAAGCCTGGGGACCAGCCCGCTGGAGATCTTGACCCGCTACATCTTCCCCAACGTGATCCCATCTGTGGTGATCATCTTTTCGGTGAACGTGAGCGATGCCATCCTCACCGAGGCCGGCCTGAGCTTCCTGGGCCTGGGGTTGCCGCCGGACACGCCGGATTGGGGCATCGACCTGGCCCGGGGTAAAGATTACCTCCAGCGCGCCTGGTGGCTGATTACCTTCCCGGGCGGCATGGTCACCCTGGTTACCCTGGCCTTCTCCATGCTGGGAGAGAGCCTGTCCGAAATCTTGAACCCGCGTTTGGCGGAGTTGTAATATGAACGATAAAGACGTCTTCATCCAGGTACGTGACCTGACGGTCACCTATCACACCCGCCTGGGCCCGGTCAGGGCCGTCAACCACGTGACCTTCGACGTGTACCGGGGCGAGATCCTCGGCCTGGTGGGAGAAAGCGGTTGCGGAAAGAGCACCCTGGGCAAAGCCCTGATGCGTATGATCTTCAAGCCTGCGGAAATCAGCAGCGGGCAGATCGTCTTCAACGGCGAAGACATCATGACCTACGACCAGAAGCGCCTGCGCGATTTTCGCGGCCGGGTGGCCAGCATGATTTTCCAGGACCCCATGACCTCCTTGAACCCGGTCCAACGGGTCGACGAGCACCTGATGGAAGCCATCGAGGTCCACGCCCAGACCAAACAGTCCAAGGGAAGCCTGATTGAACAGATCACGGCGTTGATCGAACGCCTGGGCATCCAAAGCCGGCGGCTGAGCGATTATCCGCACCAGTTATCCGGCGGTATGCGCCAGCGCGTGATGGTCGGCCTGGGATTGATCAATAATGCCAACCTGATTATCGCCGACGAAGCGACCACGTCCCTGGACGTGATCGTGGAAGCCAAGCTGGTCGACCAGCTGCGCGAGATCCGGGACCAGTACGGCGTGACCATCCTGGCCATCACCCATAACATCGCTCTGGTGGCCGAGCTGGCCGACCGGCTGGCGGTGATGTACGCCGGGCAAATGGTGGAAATCGGCTCGGTCTACCAGGTCTTCGACCAGCCTTTGCACCCCTACACCCAGGGCCTGCTGCGCTCCGTGCCCAGCATCAAGCTGTCGGACGACGAAGAGCTGTACAAGATGGCGGGAGAACCACCTAACCTGACCCACCCGCCGAGCGGTTGCCGTTTTCACCCGCGCTGTCCGCACGCCATGACGATTTGTTCACAAAAAGATCCCGATTTGTTGGAAGCCGCCCCGGGCCATTTCGTCCACTGCTGGCTGTACCAGGACCACCCCGACAAAGAAACCCCGACCATTGAGGTGAAAGAATGATAGATCACTCCAAAGCAATAAAACAGGGCAACCTGGTCGAGGTGCGCAACCTGAAGAAGTATTTCCCGGTCCAGAAGGGTTACCTGGAACAAATCCTGGCCGGTAGAGTAGATTACGTGCGCGCAGTCGACGGGGTTTCCTTCGACATCCGCCAGGGCGAGGCTTTTGGCCTGGCGGGAGAGAGCGGGAGCGGAAAATCCACCATCGGGCGGTTGGTCATCGGCCTGGATACGCCTACCGAGGGCCAGGTGACCTTCGATGGCATCGACCTCTCCACCCAGAGCTCGGAAGAGATGCGCCGCCTGCGCCGCAGGATGCAGGTCATCTTCCAGGACCCCATGGCTTCCTTGAACCCGCGCATGACCCTGGGCGAGGCGGTCTCCCAGGGCCTGAAGATCCATTTCGCCGAGCTGGCCAACCAGCATCGCGAAATGGTCATGCGCGTTTTTGATCGGGTGGGCCTGACCCCGGCGCAGTACTTCTACAACAAATATCCTCACCAGATCTCAGGCGGTCAACGCCAACGTGTGGTGATCGCCAGGGCCCTGATCACGCAGCCCGACCTGGTGCTGGCCGATGAGCCCATCGCCATGGCGGACGTGTCCGTGCGGGCCCTGCTGTTGGACCTGATGGTGCAGCTCAAGAAAGAGCTCAACCTGACCTATCTGTTCATCACCCACGACCTGGCCACGGCCAAATACATCTGTGACCGTATCGGGATCCTCTACCTGGGCAGGATGGCCGAGGTTGGAGACCTGCCGGAGGTGTATTCCACCCCCTTGCATCCCTACACCCGGGCCTTGATGGCGGCTGTGCCGGTGCCCGATCCCCACGAGCGCCGCACCACCCTGATGCCGGAAGGCGAGATCCCCAACCCGATCAACCCGCCCAGCGGCTGCCGTTTCCACCCGCGTTGCCCGTACGCCCAGGCGATTTGTTCCCAGGAGGAGCCGGTACTGCGCGAGCTGCGGCCCGAGCATCAGGTGGCCTGCCACTTTGCGGAACAGTTCCTGGAATGAGATTTTGACCTGGTATGGTGGAGCGGGGCAGCCGGATCTACGGGGCCGCCCTGCTCCTTTTTTAACCACCCGGCTCATCCCGGCGCGCCCACATCGTTGCCATCTGCGCATAAATCCAGCGGGGATAGGCGCTTTTAAAAAGGGGGATATTGCGGAATCGGATATAATCGTTATTACGATACCAAAGCGGTGGAAAGGAATCCCTCATGACGCCGGATTACAGTTGTCATTTTAAGCGCTTGGGGAAGCACCTTGGGCTGGTTGCATCTTTATTGTGGCTTGCCACTGCTTCAGCCTGCGCCTTGAACGAGTTAGAGCGTCCGTTTATCCAACCGGAACAGA
The DNA here is from genome assembly GCA_012798515.1 of Chloroflexota bacterium. Taxonomy (GTDB): domain Bacteria; phylum Chloroflexota; class Anaerolineae; order Anaerolineales; family Anaerolineaceae; genus JAAZNB01. The sequence goes on along the minus strand of JAAZNB010000298.1, from coordinate 49 downwards.
CGCCGACCAATGCCGTTCAAGTTACACAGCCGGTATCGCTGCCGCCTTC
>JAAZNB010000297.1 GCA_012798515.1 Chloroflexota bacterium | reverse complement strand
TTGAAGTCCCAGTTGGTCGTGACCTGGCCGATGATCTTGGCTTCTTCATCGCGGGTCAGGGTGGCCGTGTCCTGGAGGGCTACGGCTTCGCTGGAGTTCTTGATCACGAAGGTGCCATCAGCGATCTTGGGTTGCAGGACGGTCCAGGCGCCTTCGAAGAAGATGAAGGCGTTGTTGTCGGAGGCAGCGCCGGCGTAGAGGTAGAGCGGGTTGCCGGTGCCGGAGGCGTTGTCGACCAGGTATTGAGCCTGCTTGGCGCCGACGGCGAGGCTGTCGAAGGTGACGTAGTAATCGACGGCGTCGGTGTCGCGGATCAGGCGGTCATAGGAAATGACCTTGATACCGGCTTCGTGAGCTGCTTCAGCGGCAGCCGCGGCAGCAGAGCCGTCCTGCGGGCAGATGACGAGAACCTGGATGCCCTTGGTGATGAGGGCTTCAACGTTCTCTTTTTCCTTGGCGGAAGAGCCCTGGCTGAAGAGGATCTCGACGTCGTAGCCGGCCGCCTCAAGGGCTTCCTGGAAACGAGTCTCGTCCTGGATCCAGCGGGGTTCGTCTTTGGTGGGCAGTACGATACCCACGGCCAGCTTACCCGTCTCTGATTGGTCAGGGGCGGTGGAACCGGTATCTGCGGCGGTGGTCGGCGCAGCCGCGGGCTGGCAGGCTACCATTCCAAGTAGAAAGGCCAGAATCAAAGCCGAATACAAAACGGTCTGTGACATCTTGCGAAACATATTTTCTCCTCCGAGCTGAAAGAATTGGACACAATTTTTCAAACGAGGGTGGTAGATAAATATCTGACTGGGCTGGGCAACACCTCCTCTCTTTCGATAAGGATTGAAACCGGCTATCTGGACAGGTGGCGCATTTAACCCGCCCCATAGACGCTACTTTTTCTGGGGATCATCGCCGCCTGCATTCAATTGTGCAACTGCAGCCTTCAAAAACCTTATGAACTTATATTACAGGGAGAGCTAATATGGATAAATAAACTCACAAATTTGTTGAATATAGTTTACCAAAAAGTACCCGGTGGTCATCCTGCTTTTCCCCTAATTGGATTAGGGGATTCCCCTTAATTTGCTCCCCATTCTCCCGGATGCGCCGGGTTGGGGGTATAGTTATGCTTCCAGGGTCTCTATTCGCAACTTATTCCTTCTTTTGAATTGCGAGGAGAAAAATCTATTCGTTTACCGGGTTGGTGGTATAAATACGACGATGGAAAAGCAATACATTATCCTGGCCGATGATCATGCCGTCGTGCGGGCAGGCATTCGTAAAGTGCTCGAAGAGATCCCTTCCCTGGAGGTCGTAGCAGAGGTGGGAGACGGACCTGCGCTTTTCGAAACCCTGGACCAGGTCACGGCGGACTGTGTTCTTATCGATATTACTATGCCGGGATTCGAGCCTATCAGTGCGGTGTACCAGATCCGCGCCCAATACCCGGACCTGCGCCTGCTGATCGTCAGTGCATACGACGATGATTTTTACGTCAAGGGTCTATTGAAGGCGGGTGTCAACGGTTATCACCTCAAGGACCAGCCCCTGAGCGATTTGCAGCTGGCTATCCAGCGTGTGATGGCTGGTGAAATATGGTTATCCAAGCCGTTGATCAACAAGCTGGTGGGGACGAGCCAACCGGCGTCTGCTCCATCGATTCTGACAACCCGGCAGAGGGATATCCTGCGCTTGCTGCAGGAGGGCCTGGATAACCACGGAATCGCCCAGGAAATGGGTCTGAGCGTCAAGACGGTCGAGAACCACCTTACCCGCCTATACAAGCAGTTACAGGTACAGAGTCGCCTGGAAGCGGTCAACTACCTGAACCAGCACCCCGAGCTGTTGGGGGTGATCGGCCAGGAGATCGTGCAGCGCTCCCCGGTTAAAGGGGCGCAGCCCAAAGGGGTGACGATCTTGCTGGTGGATGACAACAGCCGCTATTTGAACCAGCTACAACACGTGATCGGCAAGGCTTATCCCCAGGCGATCCTGTACGAGGCCGACAGCATCGTCACAGCCGTGCACCTGGCCCAGCGCATCAGCCCGCAGTTGGTGCTGGTGGATGTGGTTCTGGGGGAGGAAGACGGGATTCGCTGCGCCAGGCGCATCAAGGCCGTCTCGCAGCAGTCTCGCATTATTATGATCAGCGCTTATCCGGACCGGGAGTTCCACCGCCTGAGCCTGGAGGCCGGGGCGGTCGCCTTTCTGGACAAGAAAGACCTGGACGCGGTCACGCTGCGTGAGGTGATTGGAGATGTGATCGCCTGAAGCCCAGGCCTGACTGTACCGGCCAGTAATGTTCTACCTGGGCATCATTGTTGCGGGTATAACCCCCAGATCAACTTGATCTCAAAAAGTCGATGAAAGTAAAAATTTTGGGGTTGTTTGAGACGGTTTCACCGCCGCAAACAACCCCAAAATGGTTTCTCTCGGGTTGGATGGAACCTGGGAGGAGGGGATTAGGAGCCACCCATCCGTTTCTGCTGGATTTGCACCCACACGCGGGTGAGGATGTTGGTAAACAAGACGATGAGCATCAAGACCAGGGCGGCCGCCCAGGACTGGTTGACCCGCTCGGGGAAAGGCTGCTGGGCGTATTTCCACAGGGTGAGGGGCAGTGAGTCGACCGGCTGTTCGAAGATGCGGTTGAGGATTGCGAAGAAGCCCTGGTGGGAAGCCACACCGCTGCTGATGATGCGGCCGAACTCGTAGTTCTCGTTACCCAGGGCGGTGAACAACAAGGGGGCGGTTTCACCGGCGGCGCGAGCCAGGCCCAGGAGAATGCCGGTGATGATGCCGTTCCCGGCAGCCGGCAGGAGGATGTCCAGGGTCGTGCGCCACATCGGGGCGCCCAGGCCGATGGCGGTCTCCCGCAGCGAATTGGGCACCAGCTTGAGCATTTCCTCGGTCGTACGGATGATGGTGGGCAGCATGATCATCGCCAGGGCGATACCGCCGGCCAGGGCGGAATAATGCCCTTGCGGCTTGACGATCAGGGCGTAGCCGAACAAACCGATTACGATGGAAGGTACGCCGGCCAGGACGTCGGTGCTGAAGCGGATCACCACGCCCAGGGGGGTATTGCCGTGGTAGGCGGCATAAATGGCGGCCAGGATGCCGGGGGGGATGGCGATGATGCCGCCCAGCAAGGACAGGATCAGGGTGCCCTCGATGGCGTGCAACACGCCGCCGCCTTCCATGCCCATCGGTTTGGGCAGCTGGGTGAAGAAGTCCAGGGTGATGTACTGCCCGCCTTTGATGATCACGTAGCCGACGATCCAGAACAGGGGGATCAAAGCCAGGAGGGTAAACAGGCCGGCGATACTCAACATGACACCGTTGACCACTTTACGTCTTTGCTGGAAATGGTTGTTGGCCCACGGTGAGGTTCTTTCGATCAAGATGCTCGATTCTGTACTCAAGGTATCTCCTGACATTTATCTACCCTCCGTTGGGTTGCGACGTGCTACGCTCCATACCAATAAGCGGGCAATGCTGTTGAGAATCAGGGTGATGGCAAAGAGGATCAGGCCGACTTCGATCAAGGCCTGGGTGTGCAGCTGGCTGACGGCTTCGGCAAATTCGTTGGCGATGACGCTGGACATCGTATAGCCCGGGCGTAGCAGGGATGCCGAGCCTTCGATGCTGTTACCGATCACCATGGTGACGGCCATGGTTTCGCCCAGGGCGCGGCCCAGGCCAAGGATGATGGCGCCCAGGATGCCGGACAGGCCGTAAGGCAACAGTACACCCCAGATGGTCTCCCACTGGTTGGCGCCCAGGGCAAAGGAGGCGTAACGCTGCTCGCGTGGGATACTGAGAAAGACATCACGGGTCACCGATGCGATGGTGGGAATGATCATGATGGCCAGGATGAAAGCCGCTGCCAGGCGGCTGGCGCCGCTGATGGGGATGGGGCCCTGGAAAAGGGTGCCCAGCAGCGGGACGTTGGCCAGTGTGTCTCCGAGGAACTGCCCGATCGGGGTGACCACGTCGGGTAGGAAGACGAAGATGCCCCACAGGCCGTAGATGACGCTGGGGATGGCCGCCAGCAATTCGATCATCCAGCTCAGCGGCTGGCGCAGCCATATGGGGCTGAGCTCGGCCAGGAAGATGGCGATGCCAATGCTGATTGGGATAGCCAGTACCAGGGCCGTGACCGAAGTGATCAAGGTGCCGTAGATGAACGGCCAGGCCTGGAATCTATCGAAAACGGGGTTCCAGCTTGAATCCAGTGTGGGAAGAAGAAATTGAAAACCAAATTCCGCCCGGGCGCTAGCAGAATCACGCCACAGAAGCCCACCGATGGCGAGCATCAGCAGTACGACCAGGACTGCCATCGTTGTAATGAGAGTGTTCCAGATGCGATCGCCATGGCGAAGGGTATAGGATAATTTCCCCCAGAACCCCTCCTGATTTAATGAATTTGCGTTTAGTTTGGCCATTTCCCTTTCTGCCTGACTGGTTAGGTTTTAGATAACCAAGAGGGGCAGCAGAGTTTTTCACCCTCTGCCGCCCCATCGGAAGAGTAAAGTCTATCTAGAGGTCTTACTTGCCCATCACGGGAGCGCCGTTGCAGGTCACTTCGGCCAGCTTGGCGGAAACTTTCTCACGGACCGCTTCGGGGAGCACAGAGTAGCCCAGATCACCGGCACGTTTGGCGGCCGCGGGATCGGTGAGTGCCCAGTTGAGGTACTCGAGCAGTTTTTCGGCTTTGGTGCAGTCGCTCATGGTTTCCATGTGCAGGACCATATAGGTGTAGCCAGCGATCGGCCAGGAGGTGGCGCTGTCGCCGTCCACGATCTTGGTGGTCAGCTGTTCGCTGAAGGCATCGGCGAAGTCATCCATGGCGGAGGCCAGGCTGTCGGCGTTGGCGGTGACTTTCTCGCCAGCTTTGTTGACCATGTCAGCGAAGGAGATGCCGTTGGCGATGGCGTAAGAGAGTTCGACGTAGCCGATGGAATTGGGGGTGTTCTGTACGGTCGCCGCAACGCCCTGGTTGCCTTTACCGCCCACACCGTTACCGGCTTTGTCAACCGGCCATTCGACGGAGGAACCGGCGCCAACGTTGGTGGCCCAGTCTTCGCTGAAGGCGGCCAGTGCATTGGTGAAGATTTCGGTCGTGCCAGAGCCGTCCGAGCGATGCACGGCGGTGATGGCGCTGCTGGGCAGTTTGCTGGACAGATCGGGGTTCAGAGCCACGATGGCGGGATCGTTCCAGGTGTTGATGGTGCCGTCGTAGATGCCGACCAGGGTGGCGCGGTCCAGGACCAGCTTGCCATCTTCAGCCGTCAGACCTTCGATGTTGTAGATCGGCACAACCGCGCCGGCCAGCATGGGGAGCATCTGCAGGTCGCCGCCGGTAGTGTATTCTTCTTCGCTGAGCAGGGAGTCGGAGCCGGCGAAGTCAACTGTGTTGTCGATGATGGCTTTCTTGCCGCCGCCCGAGCCAATACCCTGGTAGTTCAGGGTCACAGAAGGATCGACGTACTGGTAAGCGTAGATCCATTCCGTGTACACGGGCAGGGGGAAGGTAGCGCCAGCGCCGTTGAGGGCAACCGAACCGGCGGGCAGTTCAGTGGGCATAGCTTCAGGGGTAGCGGTAATGACGACGACTTCGGGAGTGCCTTCTACCAGAACGGTCACTTCCATGGGCGGTTGGGTTTCTTGCGCGGCCGGGGCGGAGGCGCACGCGCCCAGCAGCGTAGTAAGGATCACAACCAACGAGATCAGGACATAACTCTTTCTCATCTTTTCCTCCTAACGGGAATGTACTTGCAAATACAAAGATATCCTATGGAGTTTAAAATGGCTTAGGCGCCCGTTTAAGAACTGGTTAAGATGAAATTAACGATCCTGATCAAAGGGCCACCCTGATTAAATAGCGCGGCAAACGGCCAAAATCTCTTCCCCTGGCCGCTGGCTGTGAGATAGCCGGGGTAATCACCTGTGTAATAAGTGACATATGTCATAATTGACATATAACCCGGAAGAAAATAAACTCACCTTATGATCGATTACATCCTGATGGGTTTCTTACGTTATGCGCCGATGACCGGCTATGACCTGAAACAGGCCATCGATACTTCTACGTCGCACTTCTGGCATGCCCACCACAGCCAGATCTACACCACCCTGCGCCAGATGGAAAAAGACGGCCTGGTCACTTCGCAGTTCATCCAGCAAGTGGGCCAGCCCAACCGGCGTTTGTATGTGCTCACCGAGGCGGGGCAGAGGGCGCTGCAAGACTGGCTGGAACAGCCCCTGATGGAACTGCCAGCCATCAAGGAAGACCTGCTGGTGCGCCTGTTCTTCTCGGCGGCCCGCGACCCGCACAAAGTGATCGAGGAACTGCGCCTCCAGCGCCAGTTGCACGTCCAGAAATTGGCCGTGCTCCACCATACGGCCAGCGTGGTTATCCCGGAAGAACACGCCAAAATTCCCCCGGAGGCCAGGGACCCGATTTTTTGGCAGGCGACGGTTTCGATGGGCATCAAGTTTCAGGAAATGTACATCCAGTGGATCGACGAGACCATCCGGGTCATCGAGGGGAGTGCCATGGATCCAGAACGAAAATGAATTTTCTTGTAGCTATAAGCTTGAGGGGCGAGAGGACCTTCCCTCGCCCCACGAGCCTATTTTTTTGAGCACAAATATCAAGATTGACATGTAAATGTTGACATATCCGTCAACGCGTAAGCGAGGTTCCAAATGAAAATTATCGTCCTCAACGGCAGTCCCAAGGGGGACACCAGCGTGACCATGCAGTACGTTCATTACGTGGCTAAACTAAACCCGGGGTGTGAATTCAAGATCTACAACATCAGCCAGCAGATCCGCAAGATCGAGAAAGACCAGGCCTATTTCGACGAGATCCTCGCCCAGGTGCGCGCCGCGGATGGGGTGCTGTGGGCTTTTCCTCTGTACATCCTGACCGTACACGCCCATTACAAGCGTTTCATCGAGCTGCTCTTCGAGCGCGGCGCCGGGGAAGCCTTCCGGGATAAATACGCTGCCACGCTTTCGACTTCGATCCATTTCTTCGACCACACAGCCCACAATTACATGCACGCCATCTGTGACGACCTGGGCATGCGCTTCGTCGATTCGTTCTCGCCCTACATGTACGACCTGACCAAACTGGCCGGACAAGAACAGACGGCCGGGTTTGGCAAGCGTTTTCTGGCCGCCATCGAGCAGCAGGTCCCGACCCAACGCCAGTATGCTCCCCTGGTGCGGCGCGAGTTCGTCTACCAACCCGGGCTGGCGCAGGCTTCCGTCTCCACGGCTGGGAAGCGGGTCGTCATCCTGCACGATGGCGGGCGCCCCGGCAGCAACCTGGCCACGATGGTGGCCCGCTGCCGTGACGCCTTTGCCGGCCCGGTACAGGTGGTAGACCTGAACGACGTGCTGATCAAAGCCAGCTGCCAGGGCTGCATGCGTTGTGGCTACAATTACCATTGTGCCTACGAAGGCAAGGATGGTTTCATCGATTTTTACCGTTCGACGGTTATGCAGGCCGATGTGCTGGTGTACGCCGGCACGCTGGTCGACCGCCAGCTGTCGTCGCGCTGGAAAATGGTGCTGGATCGTGCCTTCTTCAACACCCATACCCCGGTGCTAACCGGAAAGCAGATGGCCTTCGTGCTGTCCGGCCCGTTTAGCCAGAACGCCAACCTGCGCGAGGTACTCCTGGGCTACACTGAGTTCCAGGGGGCCAACGTGGTGGGTTTTGCCAGCGACGAATTCGGTTCATCGGCGGAGATCGATGCGGTGCTGGATGGCCTGATGGCGGCGGTGCTGCGGGCCACCTTGGCCGCCGATTCTCACCCCCAGACCTTCCGGGGCATCGGCGGAATGAAAGTGTTCCGCGACGACATCTGGGGTCCGCTGCGCATGGTCTTCCAGGCCGATCACCGTGCCTACCGGCGCCTGGGTTTCTACCGCACCTTCCCGCAGCGCGACTGGAATGCACTGCTGACCAACGCCATCATGATCCCCTTGACCCATCTGGCGGGATTTCGCAAGGAGTTCGTCAGACGCACGCCGCAGGAGATGATCCGTCCGCTACGCAAGGTGGTCGGAAAAATGCCGGCTTGAAGAGCGGCGTTTGCAGCGCAGGTTAAACGGTGATCAAGCCAATCGCCGCCAGGCACAGCCCCAGCCCCAGCCAGTTACGGCGTGAGATGTGTTCTTTGAGAATCAGGCCGGACAGGATGACCGTCGACGCCGGGTAAAGCGAAGACAGCACGGCCGCCACGTCCAGGCGGGTGTATTGCCTGGCCAGGATGTAGAACAGGTTGCCCCCGGCGTCGAGCAGGCCGGCCAGCCAGGCAGTAGGGTTGGAGCGCAGCCCGGGGAAGGGCAGGTGGTTGATACGCACCAACAGGACGCCGGTGCAAAATGAAAATATACGGGCGATGACCAGGGGGGTGAAGATCTTCCCGGTCTCGACCATGCCTAGAAAGATGAAGAACAAGCCAAACCCGGTCCCGGCAACACAGGCCAGCCAGAGCTCCTGGCGGGAGCGAGGCTCGCCCCCGGCCGGTGGAGCGGAGACCAGCCAGATCCCGGCGCAGGCCAGGCCAAACCCGGCCAGCTGGGCCGGGGAGGGCAGCCCCTGGGTAAAGATGGCGTAGAGGACCGGTAGGGCGGCGCCGATGACGCCAGAGGTGGGCGCCACGCTGGCAGCCCGGCCGGTGGCAAGGCCCCGGTACAGGGCGGCAATGCCCACGGCGCCCGTGGCGCCGGCCAGCATGGCCCACAAGATGCCCTGGGGAGAAGGGAACGCTTCGCGCCAGATCAGGGCCGCGCCGGCCAGGATGACCAGGCCGGAGAGGGCCGACAAAGCCAGCGTGTGGAATGGGTTACTGCGCCGGCTGGCAACCCCGCCGGTGAAGTCGCCGGCCCCCCAGACTCCGGCAGATAGAATAGCGTAGATGACGCCAACGACGTTCGCGGGAAGAATCATAGAGTAGTCGCTGAATCCATTCTGTTGAGATAACAACCTGCCGGGCAATTGTATGCTGAATGCGGGCAAACTGCCAGTGTACATATTAAAAAACTGTGGCGCCGCTGCCGGCGCCACAGGATTAGCCTGGTATTGAAGGGGATCTTCCCCGGCGATTTACCGGGGAGGCGATTATTCTTTGGGCCCGGTGACGGGCACGGGACGCAAGACGCCCGCCGGGGCCGCCTCGGTCTCGGTCCGGATAGCCTTTACGGCCCACTCCAGGGCATAATCGGCCAGCTCTTCCCAGCCCGGGGCGGCGATGCCGATGTGGTTGCGCCCCGGAAAGACCACGAAGTCTGTCCGTGAGGAGGAGGCTTTGTAGCGGCCGGCGTTGACCCGGTTCAGCGCCGCCGGCATGATGTTGTCGGTCTCGCCGCCGATGAGGAGCAGCGGGGCGTGGGGCTTCTTGAAATCGATATGGGCGCGGGCGGAGAGCCCGCCGCGGATCAGGCGCAGGGATTCCGGTACGATGACCTGGTCGTACAGCCGGCGCTGTTCGTCCAGCGGCATGCCGTTGGCGAAGGTATATTGAAAATGTTCGAAGGGCATCAGATAGGGCCGCGAAGGGGGCGTGAGTGGGTTCAAAAGTGGGAACGTGGATTTGAGGAAGGAAAATTGAGTGGACAAGACGCCCTGGGGCGGCACCGAATCGATGGCCACGGCCGCAGCGGCCAGGTCGCGGTTGACCATCAGCTGGGTAAGCAATCCGCCAAAGGAATGGCCAATGACGATGGGCTTTTCGGGGAGCCCGCTGAGGATGCGTACGTGATGATCGATCACTGCTTCGATGGTGAGCTGCCCCAGCCTGGGGTCGGGGTGTTCGCGGCGCAGCTCGGCGACCGGCTTGTCTCGGCCGGGGTAAGGTACAGTGATGACTTTGTACCCTCTGGCCTCGAAGCGCTGGACCCATGCGGCCCAGCTGGTGTAGCTGACGAAATTTCCATGAATGAATACAACAGTATGGGTAGACATGCTTTTTACCTCCGAAGGTCAAACCTTGATGACTTTTAATGCCTGAAAGATGAGTTCGGTGACATCATCCGGGTGAGAAACCATGGCAACGTGGCTGGATTCGATTTCGACGACGGTAGCCCCCATGCGTTGGGCAAACAGGCGTTGGGCATCGGGGGGGATGGCCTCATCGTTTTTCGCTACCAGGTACCATGAGGACAGCGCCTTCCAGGCCGGTGTTCCCATGGTCTCCTGGAACCCGCCCAGGTTCGCCGGCTGCTGGACGGCGTACATCACGTTGGCCTGGATTGGATCGACGTCGGACGCGAAATGGTTTACAAAATCGGCCTGGGGCAGCCAGGCAAAGCCCTGGGCGTCGACCCGCAGGTGAGCCAGTGCCGGGGATGGTGGGGCCTGTGCCAGCAGCCCGCCGATAGATTCACCTGCGTCCAGACCAAAACCGGCAATGTATACCAGGCCGGCAACGTTGGGGGCGTCTGTACCCAGGGCGGTCATAATCTGGCAGCCGTAAGAGTGCGCCGCCACGATGGTAGGCCCATCTTGAGCGGAAAGCACCTGTTTCAACCGGGCGAGGTCATTGGCCAGTGATGTCAATGGAAATTGCGGAGCGGTCACGTTATAACCGGCTTTTTGCAAACGTTGGATGACGCCGCTCCAACACGAGCCGTCGGCCCAGGCGCCATGGACCAGAACAATATTCTTGATATTCATTTTTTCCCTCCACCTGTGCTCCTATCACGGCGGTTATACCCCCAACTCGTCTGAACCACCTGCGTAAATATGAGTATAATGGTCGTAATTACTTGGGTCACTGGCCATAGGGTGGCATAACACTTCGCAGTACTTCCCATTTGGTTGCGACCGCTGCGTTTTGTGGGGGACCACACGAGAGGGACATGCATGAAAGCAACTGTATATCGCCAACGAGACTATGCCTTTGGACAGTCCATGCTGGCCCTGCGCACAGCCCTGGGGCTGACCCAGGCCGGGCTGGCCGGCGTTCTGGGGGTCTCGCGCCGCGCCGTGGGGGATTGGGAGGCCGGCAGCAGTTATCCCAAGGCGGCGCGCCTCAAGCAGCTGTTGGCCCTGGCCGCCAGGAGCGGGGCCTTACCCGCCGGGCGGGAAGCGGAGCAGGCCCAGGCGCTATGGCACTCGGCGCGCCAGAAGGAGCTCTTCGACCTGGCCTGGCTGGATGACTGGCTGGGCGAAGCGCGCCGAGATCCGGCGCCCGATAGACCGGCGGGGGGCGCCCGGGCAGCGCGCCTGGTGGAGTGGGGCGATGCCCTGTCTGTGCCGGCTTTCTACGGACGCACCGGAGAATTATCCCTGCTGGCCGAGTGGGTAGTAGAAGAAAATTGCCGGGTGGTGAGCGTGCTGGGCCTGGGCGGCATCGGCAAATCGGCCCTGGCCGTGACCCTGATGCACCACGTGGCGGAGCACTTTCAGGCCGTGGTCTGGCGTTCACTGCGCGACCTGCCTACCTGTGAAATCCTGTTGGATGATCTTCTCCAGACTCTGGCGCCCTGGACGTTGGCGCAGGGGCCGGCTAACCTGGAACGTAAGCTCACCATTTTGTTGGAGCAACTGCGCAGCCGGCGCGTCTTGCTGGTGTTGGATAACCTGGAGTCGGTGTTGGAGGAAGGAGAGGGCGCGGGGTGTATTCGCCCTGGTTTCGAGGGGTTTGGGCGCTTTCTGCGCCAGTGCGCCGGCACCCGGCACCAGAGCTGTGTGCTTTTGACCAGCCGGGAAAAACCGGCCGACCTGGCGCCCCTGGAAGGCAGCCGTGCGCCGGTGCGGGCGCTGCGCCTGGCTCGCCTGGAACAAGACGCCTGCGAAGCGCTGTTATTGGATAAGGGGATCCAGGGCAGCCAGGAAGAGCGCCGCCGCCTGGTGGAGGCTTACGCCGGCAACCCACTGGCCTTGAAAATTGTGGCCCAAACCCTGGTCGATCTATTCGGCGGCCAGGTGGCGCCATTCCTGGAACAGGGCGAGATAATTTTTGGCGGCATTCGTGACCTGCTCGGCCAGCAGTTCGCCCGCCTTTCCCCATTGGAACAACGTGTGCTGATGTGGCTGGCGGTGCTGCGCGAGCCGGCCGGCATTGACGAGCTGCAAGCAGTGCTGGTCACGCCGGCGCCGCGCGCTCGCCTGCTGGATGCGGTCGAGGCGTTACACCGGCGTTCACTGATCGAGCGTGGCCAGAAAGCGGGCAGCTTCACCCTGCAATCGCTGGTGCTGGAACATTGCACGGCCCAGTTGGTGGTCGAAGTGTGTACGGAGATTCGCCAGGGACTGCCGGCTCGCCTGGTGGAGCACAGCCTCCAGCTGGCCCAGGGGCGCGAGTACGTTCGCCAGACCCAGGAGCGCCTGATCCTGGTCCCGGTGTGGGCGCAGCTGCACAGTGAATACGGTGAAGGCCGGTCGCTGGAGGATACGCTGCTGGATCTGCTGGGGTCGATGCGGGCCTGGCCCGAGGAAACCCAGGGATATGCCCCCGCCAACCTGCTGGCGCTGCTGCGTTTGCAACGCGGCCATCTGCGCGGGCTGGACCTGTCGGACCTGGCTTTGCGCGGCGTTTCCTTGCAGGACGTAGAGATGCAGGACGCCAGCCTGAGCGGCGCGGCGCTGAGAGATAGTCTTTTCACCGAGACCTTCGATGCCATCATGGCCGTGGCGGTCAGCGCCAGTGGGGAGACCTGGGCGGCAGCCAGCCGCAACGGCGAGGTGCGCCTGTGGGGCGCGGGCGGTGGGCGGCTGATCCGCTCCTGGCAGGCGCACACGGACCTGGTCTGGTCGCTGGCTTTCAGTCCCGACGAGCGCAGCCTGGCCAGCGTCGGTTTCGATGGCGCCATCAAACTGTGGGACCTGGCCAGTGGGGAATTGTTGTGGTCTGGCCAGCATAGCGGAGACGCCAACGAGGTTTCTTTTGCGCCGGACGGGAAGACGCTGGCCAGCAGCGGCGGGCGCGAGGTCATCCTGTGGGACGTCTGCCAGGGACGTTTGCTGCACCAACTGGCGCATCCCAACCTGTTGATCCCGGTAGCCTGGAGCCCGGCAGGAGACCGGATTGCCAGTGGAGACGTGGAAGGTGTACTGCGCGTGTGGCAGCTGCACGGCTCGGCGCCGCCGGTGTGCGTGGCTGCATTGACCGGGCATACGGGGCCGGCCAACACCCTGGCTTTCGCCCCCGACGGGCAACGCCTGGCCAGCGGCAGCTGGGATGGCAGCCTGCGGGTGTGGGACGCGCCGGCCGGCCGCCTGGAGCGAGTCCTGGCGAGTGGACTGGGACGCATCAACCGCCTGTGCTGGAGCCCGGATGGGCGCCTGCTGGCCGGCGGCGGTTTTGCCAAGACCATCTGGCTGTGGGATGCTGGCAGCGGGGAACTGCGCACGGCTCTGCCGGGGCATACCGACGCCGTGACCTGTCTGGCTTTTACCCCGGATGGCGGCAGCCTGGTCAGCAGCGGGGACAACAGCCTGCGGGTGTGGGACCTGGGCAGTGGGCGTTGTGTGCGCCTGGTGCAGGGTAGCCAGGTCACCCTGTTCGACGTGGATTGGAGCCCGGATGGCTCCCGGTTGGTCAGCGGTGGGTCGGACGCCCTGGTAAGCATCTTCCGCCTGGGCCGGCCGGAGGCGCCGCGTACACTGAGCGGGCACGGCGGGCTGGTGTTCGGGGTGAGCTGGAGCCCGGACGGAGAGCTGCTGGCCAGCAGCTCGTGGGACACGCAGGTCTTGCTATGGGAGGCGCACAGCGGAGAAATTCGCCAGACGTTGGGTGACCCGGAGGACCCCTCCACGATTTTCTATACCATTGCCTGGAACCCGGCGGGGACGCGCCTGGCCGGGGCTACTTACCTCGGTTTGCAGGGCGTGTTGGTGTGGACGCCCGGGGAGGATCCGCCGGGAAAGCCTACCTGGCTGCGTACGCCGGCTCCCACGCTGGTACGCCGGGCGGCCTGGAGCCCGGATGGGAGGCGCCTGGCCGGCGGGGGCGCCGACGGCAGCGTCTACGTGTGGGACGCGGAAGATGGCGCTTTGTTACAGCGCCTGGAAGGGCACCATGGAGCGGTCAAGTGCCTGGCCTGGAGCCCCGGCGGGGAGCGCCTGGCCTCGGGCGGCCGTGGGCGGGAGCGCGGCGAGGCGCTGGTGTGGGACGCCTGCCAGGGGAAGCTGCTGCAGCGCCTGGAGGAGCACCCCGAGATGGTCTATTCCCTGGCCTGGCGGGCGGACGAGGACCAGCTGGTCAGCGGCGGGGACGATGGCGTCCTGCGCTGGTGGGACCTGGCCCGCGGGATATGCGTGCGCCAGCGCGCCGCTCATCGCGGCCTGGT